>CAZLPE010000037.1:0-31182 GCA_964561325.1 uncultured Flavipsychrobacter sp. | reverse complement strand
TAACGAAACCGGACTTTCAGCGATGGAAGTCCGGTTTTTTTGTGTGGGTGGGTTAGTGGATTATGTGGTGCGGTGTAGCAGGAATACTAATGCGGATTTCATTTTACTGCATGCACAAATACTGCATTGTTTAGAATTTAAAAGTTGATACGGGAGATTGTAGCGATGCTACGAGCATTTGTTAAAACAATAGACAACATAACTATAAACCTATGGCGCCTATCGGCGCAGAGAAATGGGTTTTTCGCCTGATTATGAAGTTGATTTGATAGAAGTGATAATCAGCAATTTATGGGATTGCAACAAAAATGGGTTTGTTTGCAACATTTGTAACAGCGGGCTACTACGGCAAATTGGACTTTTGTATGGTATAAATACAAAGCCTTTTCCCATGATTATTGCTCTAATAGTTATCGTACTCAGGAACTTATCACACATCAATAGAACAGCAGCAAGTACGAAGTTGTAAGGCTAAGCCCAGCTGAATAGCTTCAGGTTTAGATAACTGGTTGAACCGATTTAAGCTGAAACTTTGTGTGCCGAGGCTTGTTGAGTGGCCTGTGCAATATCGCGGATGAGTAGCGGATCTTGCTCTATAGCGTTGCCCACAATAATCAGATTTGCACCAGAAATACAATTTTCATAAGCTTTCTCGGGGGTGCGAATTCCTCCGCCAACAAGCAGCGGAATGTCTATGTGGGAGCTCACCGTTTTGATCATTTCGAGAGAGACAGGACGTTTGGCGCCACTGCCCGCATCGAGATAGATGACATGCTTTCCTTGCATTTCAGCAGCCCAGGCAGTGCATAATGCAATATCGGGCTTATCGGCAGGTATTGGCATAGCGCCGCTCATATAAGAAACGGTAGTCTGCGATCCTCCATCTATAATCATATAGCCGGTAGATATTACTTCCAGTCCGCTTGCCTTTACCAATGGCGCCGAAGCCACATGCTGTCCGATGAGCAGATCGGCATTACGACCCGATATAAGCGAAAGATATAAAAGGGCGTCGGCATAGGGCGTTACCTGCGCCGGACTACCCGGAAATAGAACGACAGGAATATCGCTTTCTGTTTTGAATCTTTGGATACACTGCTCCATTTGATTGGCCATAAGCAAACTACCGCCTACCAAGAGATAGTCTACACCGGCATCATTGCACAGTTTGGCAAGGTGATGCATATCTGCCAGAGCTATTTTGTCGGGGTCGGCAAGTACGGCAAATCCGCTTTTATTTTGCGATTTCAGCGCACGAAGTTGTGAATATATGGAGCCAGTTGTCAAAGTGAGGATTGATCCGGGTTGTGGGCTTAATACATTTAGCTGCCAGATCTATTTTGTGTAAAATTAATAAAGGTTTGAGAATCCTCAAACCTTTATTGAAATGTAAAAAGTGAATTATGTATTCGAAGTTAGCGTGTTACCACAACAGTCTGCTCATAGGTTTGCGACCCTGATACTACCTTAATTAAATAAGCGCCAGCTGGTAAACCAGAAAATTTGGTAGCTTCTGTAATTGTTCTGCTCAATGTTTCACGACCTAAAACGTCGGTAATGGTGAGCGTTGATGTATTTGCAGCTTGGGGTAAATCAACGGTAAAGTCGCCATTGGTAGGGTTGGGGTACACATTGAGCTTGCCGGCAGCGTTTGTTGTTTCAGTTATGCCAGTAGCATTGCCCACTTTGCGGATAACGTTGTTGCCATAATCTGCGATGTATACCTGACCCAGACCATCGACCGCTACGCTGGTAGGCGAGTTGAGTTGCGCTACAGACGCCCTGCCGCCATCGCCGTTGTAGCCGGCGGCGCCATTTCCTGCATAGGAAGTTATGATACCAGTTGATGAAACTTTGCGTACTGTGTAGTTATTTTGATCGGCGATATAAACATTGCCGATCGCATCGACCGCTACGCCGGCAGCGTGATTAAGACGTGCCGCAACTGCCGCGCCGCCATCGCCGGAGTAACCGGCTACGCCTGTGCCTGCTATTGTAGACACGGTATCGTTTGCGCCTACCTTACGCACTACGTTGTTTTTGGCGTCTGCAATATACAGGTTGCCGGCAAGGTCGACAGCTACGCCTTCCGGGAAATTGAATGATGCATCGGCAGCAAGACCACCGTCGCCGGTGTAAGCGCCTGCGCCAAGACCCATACCCGCGCCGAAACCGTTGCCTGCCACTGTAGATATGGTGCCATCTGTCGCTACTTTGCGGATTACATTATTGCCGGCATCGGCAATAAACACATTACCGCTAACATCTACCGCAAGTCCGTATGGGTGATTAAGTTTTGCATCTGTAGCCATAACGCCATCGCCTGAATAGCCTGCTACGCCAGTACCTGCAATAGTAGAGATGATACCGGCTGTGTTAACCATGCGCACAACATTGCTTGAATAGTCGGATATGTACACGTTGCCCGCTACGTCTACTGCCACGCCGGCAGGAGTATTAAGCCTCGCGGAATCGGCGCGCCTACCGTCGCCGCTATAGCCTGCGGCGGTGTCTTTACGACCTGCAAAAGTGCGGATATTGCCCAAATAGTTTACCGCTCTTACCACATGGTTTCCCTGGTCTGCTATATATACATTGGCAAAACCGTAGCTGGCTACTCCTGTAGGATTATTGAGCTTTGCAGAGATTGCCGGTCCGCCATCGCCGGTACTACCGCCCAATGGCCCTGAGCCTGCAAAAGTATTGATAACCTGTGCGTGAGTTGGCGATGAACACACCGCCATAGCAACGAACGATAGGTAAAATAAAGTATGCTTTGATTTCATATAACCCTGTAATTAATGGTATAGACGCGACCAACAGCCGCGAAAAATGCAACGGAAAACAAATTTAGCAAAATTATTCGCATTTATACTTTCCGTTGTGCAAGATAATAGTTTGGTCGCAATATCTGCAAGGGTCAGCAGTTATTGTCGGCGCAGGGCAGCGCTGTCGATTCTAATTCAATAGTTGCGTGTTGTATGTTGTTGTGGTAGAGATCGTGTTTTATGTCGCGTACAAGTTCCATTTTTTCGTTGAAAGTTAGCTGGTCGCTTAGTGTGAGGTGTAGCGTAAGCGCATTTTGTGTAGTGCTCATTGCCCAGATGTGGAGATGGTGCATGTCTTCAACGCCTGCTTTATGTTTTATTACCGATTCAATAGCTTTCACATCGATATTGTAAGGAACGGCATCGATAGAAAGGTGGAGGCTGTGCATAAGCAGCGACCAGGTACTTATGAGTATTACTACGAGAACTACTATGCTTACAGCGCCATCGAGCCAGTACCAGTTGGTATATTTTATGGCAATACCGGCAATAACAACACCCAGCGATACGAGCGCATCTGTAAGCAGATGTAGGTAGGCGCCGCGCGTGTTTAGGTCGTGTTCTTTGTTGCGAAAGAACAACATGGCTGAGCCAAAGTTGACGACTATACCTACTCCGGCCACTATGGCTACAATGCCACCCTGTATAGGTTCAGGGTGCAATAGTTTATGTATCGATTCGTAGCCAAGTACGCCAATGGTAATAAACAAGACAACGGCATTAACCAATGCCGCAAGGATTGTAGTTTTTTTATAACCGTAGGTGAATTTTGAAGATGGTCTTGATTTTGCGAGTTTAAAAGCGAGTAGCGACAGCGCAAGGCTGGCAACATCGCTAAGATTGTGTCCGGCATCGGCAAGCAAGGCCATTGAGTGGGTGGCAACACCAGCTATAGCTTGCGCAATAACGTAAAGGCTATTCAAAACAATGCCAATGACAAACGCACTGCTTATACCCGTAGCCGGTACGTCGTGGTGGTGATGATGGTGGCCGCCATGATTATGATCGTGATTGTGCATAATAGCAATTGCTTGAAATGCAACACCAAGTTACGGAAATAATGCTTGGTAATTATATCGAGTTGGGGCCTGTAGCCCTATGCTTTCCACCATTCGGAATTGTGCGCGCCTACGACCTCTGTTGGTTGTCCCGGCTTTGGTAGGAAAAGTTGAATGTTTTTTGTTTTGGCGAATGATTGTATGAGTTCTACGGGTTCGCGCCATGGGTGTAGAGCAAGATTGAATGTACCCCAGTGTATGGGCATCATTAACTTACCTCTTAGGGCAAGGTGTGCGTCGCTGGCGTTGTCGGGCCCCATGTGTATGTGCGGCCAACCGGAGCCATAAGCGCCAATCTCGAGCATGGTCAGATCGAACGGGCCGTAGGCGTCGCCAATGTCTTTGAAGCCAGGGAAGATGCCTGAGTCTGCCCCAAAGAAGATATTGTGTTTTGGACCTTTTATAACAAATGAAGACCAAAGGGTCTGGTTACGATTTGTTATGCCGCGCCCCGTGAAATGCCTTGCGGGCGTAGCTGTGATGGAGCAATCGTGGGCAATTTTTGTTGAGTCGGTCCAGTTGAGTTCTGTAATTCTTTCTTGTTTGATACCCCATTTTTGAATAATGCCACCAACGCCTATTGAACATACAATTGGGGTATTGAGGTGGGTAAGTTGCTTTATCGTTGGATAGTCGAGGTGGTCGTAGTGGTCGTGCGACAGAATAATTACGTCGAGTTGGGGCAAGTTAGACAACGGTAGCGGAGCATCGAAAAACCGTTTTGGTCCGGCAAATGACACAAACGAAGCCCGTTGTCCCCAAACAGGATCGGTAAGAATGCGGTAGCCATCTATTTCGATGAGCAGTGAAGAATGCCCAATCCAGGTAATGCGCAAGCCATTTGCCGGAGGCGTCTTGTACGTTTCGTGATTGGTATGAAAAGGTCCTAAGGGTTTTATTGGTTCTCGCTCACCTTTAGCTGTCATAAACTTCCACATCATTACCGCCATGTTTTCAGTTGTTTGTACAGTCGGTATTGGATTGATAAAAGTTTTGCCTTGTTTTTGTGCGGGTTTGAGCGAAGACATAGCTGTAATTTTTGTGTAAAACAAACGCTTTGTTTGTGAATAGTTTTACAAAAAGTTGGATTTTGCTAACAAAGTGAAAACAAAATTAGGCTCGGATTCGTAAATAACATTGCGTTAACGGCATATTTCCTTTAATTTGGTAAATGATAAATCGATTAATTTTATTAGTTAATTGATAATGAGCGTTTTAAGAGAAAATTGTAAGATACAATGAGGGCCTATCAATTACTTTCTGCAACCAAAATTTGTAAAAACAGCTATGCAATGAAGTTTTTTGTTGCGTTGTTTCCATTAATTTTTATGTTGCTGCTACAATTGGGTTTTCATTTTTTGGTATTGACCGGGCATGTAAGTGTTTCGAAGGCGGTGGTAGTTTGTTCGGAATTGATATTGTCTACTTTAGCTTGTTATTGTAGTTATTACTTGTTTCGTCAACTTGTAGCTCCGCTCAAATTAGCAAAAACAGCGCTTGATGAATACGAACTACTGCGTCAGTTGCCAGCGCTGCCAGTGGTGTTTGACGATGAAGCCGGCGCGCTGTTAGAGAGTATTCAGCATACTATTTCAAAAATGGACAAGTTGATCACGGGGAAAACCGATATGATAGATTTGCTTTCGCACGATTTACGCAGTCCGGTAGGCAGGATAATTAGTCTTGCAGAGCTGATAAGAATTGACCCCGAAGACAACAAGGAGCTGTATTGCAAATATATTGAGAAGGAGTGTAATGGATTGTTGCGGATGCTGGAGAATATTCTTGTTATGCTAAAAGACGATAGCGGCGAATCTACTTTTGAGCAAGTAAATCTAAAAAAGGTAGTGCAGGAAACTGTAGATTTTTTTGACTTTCGTATTGCAGAGAAGAAACTTGATGTGCGAATCGGGATAGATGGCGCGATTATGGTAGATGTGCAGCAGGATTTGTTTGTACAGAGTCTGAGAAATATTATAAGCAATGCCGTAAAGTTTTCGCCCGACGGTAAGTCTATTGTAATAGATGCCAGAGTAGAGCCCGATAGGTTGTTTCTGGCGGTGATAGACGAAGGGATGGGTTTTAAGCAATCCGAAGTTCAACATTTATTCGATCGGTTTTCGAGCGCTGGGAAGAAAGGTGCGAAAGGGGAGGCCTCTACAGGATTAGGGTTATATCTGAGCAAAAAGATTATTGAGCGCCATGGCGGACAGCTACTTGCGCAAAGCGCGGGTATAAACAAGGGCGCTGCGTTCACCATAGCGCTAACCAGATTTACGGTAAAAAGCAAATAGGAAGCAAAGCAGAACCGTATAAATAGTGGCGTTGCGGAAACTCAGGACGCTAATTTGCCGTAATAGGTGATTTTATGCAATAACACTCGCATTAGGTCGGCAATTATTAGGCGTTAATTTGCCACTTTCCATTAGTTTTGCACCCTTATTAAAAATGCACAATGCTTACTGCAAACGAAATACGCCGCCAGTTTTTAGATTTTTTCCGTACCAAGGGTCATGAAGTTATTCCTTCCTCTCCTATTGTAGTTAAAAACGACCCTACCTTGTTGTTTACCAATGCGGGTATGAACCAGTTTAAAGATTACTTTCTGGGTAACCGCGAGCCCGAGCACGCACGCATAGCCGATACGCAGAAATGCCTGCGTGTAAGCGGAAAGCACAACGATCTGGAGGAGGTAGGGGTAGATACCTACCACCATACCATGTTTGAAATGCTGGGTAACTGGAGCTTCGGCGATTATTTTAAAGAAGAAGCCATAGCGTGGTGTTGGGAACTGCTGGTGGATGTATATGGCATGGATAAGGACAGGCTGTATGTTACCGTATTTCAGGGCGACGCCAGCGAACAGTTGCCAAAAGATGAAGAAGCCTACAACTTCTGGCGCAAACATGTGGCAGAAGACCGCATATTGATGGGCAACAAGAAAGACAACTTTTGGGAGATGGGCGACACTGGTCCGTGCGGGCCTTGTAGCGAGGTGCATGTAGACTGCAGAAACGACGATGAACGCAAACTTGTGGACGGCAAGACGCTGGTAAACGCAGACCACCCGCAGGTGATAGAGATATGGAACAATGTGTTTATGCAATACAACCGGCTAAAGGATGGCACACTGTCGCCATTGCCGGCCAAGCATGTAGACACCGGTATGGGTCTGGAGCGTCTGGTGAGAGTGCTGCAAGGGAAACAAAGTAACTATGATACCGATATTTTTACCGGAACCATAGGGGTAATAGAGCAAATAACACATAAAAAATACGGTAACACCGATAGCAAGCAGGATGTAGCGTTTCGTGTACTCAGCGACCATATCAGAGCAATTGGTTTTACTATAGCCGATGGTCAGCTGCCATCGAATACCGGCGCAGGGTATGTTATCAGGCGTATACTGCGCAGAGCTGTGCGGTATTACTACACCTATCTGGAGTATAAGCAACCCTTGTTGCACCAGTTGATGCCAGTATTGGCTAAGCAATTTGAAGGCGTATTCCCTGAATTGCAGCACCAAATAGACCTTGTTGGCAAGGTGGTAAAAGAAGAAGAAGATGCATTTTTGAGGACACTGGACAGAGGTCTGAAGAAGATAGACGATATAATAAAGGACACCCTTGCCCGGAATACAAGCGTTATAGACGGCAAGGCTGCATTTGAGTTGTATGATACATATGGTTTTCCAATAGATCTGACCCGCCTGATAGGTAGCGAGCAAGGTCTGTATGTAGATGAACCTGCTTTTGAAAAGGAAATGCTGGCTCAGAAAACGCGTAGTCGGGCTGCCTCGGTATTGGACACGCACGACTGGGTGACTGTAAAAGAAGCAGTAGCAACGCGCTTTGTGGGATATGCCGAACTGGAAGCTGAAGCCAACGTAGTAAAATACAGAAAGGTAACAAGCAAAGGAAAGGAACTGTATCAACTGGCGTTGGATGTAACGCCGTTTTATGCAGAAAGCGGCGGACAGATAGGCGACGAGGGCGAGCTGATTTTCCCCAACGAGATAGTGCGCATCATAGATACTAAGAAGGAAGACGGCCTAACCATACATTTTGCAGAAACGCTGCCAGAGAACATTGGCGCGCCGCTGATAGCCAAAGTGAATGGCGCTAAGCGGTTGCTGACTACAGTGCACCACAGCGCTACGCACCTGATGCACGCTGCCTTGCGCGAAGTATTGGGCGCTCATGTGGCGCAGAAAGGATCGCTGGTGAATGAGGAACACCTTCGTTTCGACTTTTCGCACTTTGCGGGCGTAACCCACGACGAGTTAAGGAAAGTGGAACAAATTGTAAACCGGAAGATACGCGAGAATGTGCCGGTAGTAATACGTGAAATGCCGAAAGATGAGGCGATAGCGCTTGGCGCAATGGCTCTTTTTGGCGAGAAGTATGGCGCTACGGTGCGTGTGGTTATTATGGACCCATCGTACTCGATAGAGTTGTGCGGCGGCACCCACGTAGGGTATACGGGCGAATTAGGCTTTTTCCTGATAACGCACGAAACCGCTGTTTCGGCTGGTGTGCGCAGAATAGAGGCAAAAACGGGCGAAGCGGCTTTTGAGTATGTGCATAACGAATTGCTGAAGCCTTTTGAAGACATAAAAAAGTTAACCAAGAAGAAACCTAAAGAAACAACTGCCTTTATAGAAAAACTACTAGACGATCTGGCGCAAAGCAGGAAGCATGCAGAACATCTGGAAGCGCGCCAGCTGGTAGGTATTCGTAATGAGTTGCTGACAAAAGACGAGGTAATAGGCGATGTTTCTTTTATAGGCCAAATGGTGGCGGTTAGTTCGCTGGATGCGTTGAAGAAGCTATGTTTGGATCTGAAATCGCACCTTGCCGACCACGTGATTGTGTTGTGTGCAAACGCTGATGGTAAGGCATATGTAGCGGTAGGTATAGACGATAAGGTGGCTGCGGCTAAAGGACTGGATGCAGGCAAGATTATCAAGGAGCATGTAGCTGGGCTTATAAAAGGCGGCGGCGGCGGACAGAAATCGCTGGCAACGGCAGGCGGACAAGATGTGGCTAACCTACAAAGCGTGATTGCTAAAGTCAGGTCGTTAGTGGCTTAATTGCCAGCGTATAGTATGCTTTGGGATTAGGAGTTGAAATAAACGTGGTTTGTATATGTTGTTGTTCAGAAAGGCTGATGAGGCCGATATAGCGTTGATAATAGAGTTGGCCATGCAGGTGTGGCCACAGACCTATACGCCGATATTGGGGCCGGAGCAAGTGGACTACATGCTGAACAAGTTTTATAGCAGGGAAGCGCTTGCCGTGCAGATGACAGAGCAGCAGCACACCTTTGTGATAGCATATGCCGATGAGCGGCCTGTAGCGTTTGCGTCGTATGCCGAACTGGGCGATAGTGTTTTCAAATTGCACAAAATATATATTGCCTCCGATGTACAGGGGCAAGGTATAGGAAAGCAATTGCTGGCCTATATTGTGGACAACGTAAAAGCAGCGGGAGCTAAAGCCCTGCAGCTAAATGTGAATATACACAATAGCTCAGCCAAAGCATTTTACCAAAAAACAGGTTTTGAGCATGTGGGCGACGAAGACATAGATATAGGTAGCGGATATTTTATGAACGATAAAATACTACAATTAGCTTTGTGATAGTTGCCGATGTTTGTAAATAGGTTTTGCCATGGTGGTAACTACTTCATTATTATCGGTAAATAATTGTTAATCAAATTATTTGTTTCGAACAAAATACTTAAATTGCTCAAAAATTAACCACAATGAAAAGACTCATTTGCATTTTACTGTCGGTGTTGATAATGAGCGGAGCCTCATTTGCACAAGATAAAGCGCCAAAGGCCGGAACAGCTAAAGAGGCTAAAGCTGGCAAAATGAAGAAAGATGGCACACCAGATATGCGCCATAAAGAAAACAAAGACGCCGCAGCCGCAGCGCAACCTGCAGCGGGCAAAATGAAGAAAGACGGTACGCCAGACATGCGTTACAAAGAAAACAAAGAAAAGAAAGAAGAAAAGCCAGCCGGCAAAATGAAGAAAGACGGTACGCCAGACATGCGCACAAAAGAAAATAAAGAAGCCGCAAAGAAAAAATAGCGCTTCACGCTGAATAACAGAAATGCCGCCATTCCAAAAGATGGGCGGCATT
The DNA here is from genome assembly GCA_964561325.1 of uncultured Flavipsychrobacter sp. GTDB lineage: Bacteria > Bacteroidota > Bacteroidia > Chitinophagales > Chitinophagaceae > Nemorincola. The sequence continues at coordinate 21,144 of CAZLPE010000037.1, read as the reverse complement.
TTTTTTGCAGTACACTATAGTGCAGGCGCAGGCAACGAGTGATGTTTTCGGTATTTAATTTTTATATTTGTACAGTAATTTTCCTCCAAAACACTAAATTGGCACGTCTATGCGTTTTTCTGTTGTTTTTTTGCTTCTTGCCGCGTTTCTGTTTTCCGCTTGCGGTAAAAATACGCAGTGGTCTAAATACACATCGCGCGAGGGTGGTTTTTCTATTTATATGCCATCGGAAATTACAAAGTCTGAAAAGCGGGAAGTAACGCCTTTTGGCAAACAAACAACACACTTTATAACTTGGAAACCATCGAGTTTTGCCATAGATAAATTCAAGCTGTTTCAGGTGAGTTATACAGACTGTCCGGCACAGTTTACCCGCGACTCTGCTCACCTCAACGCTATATTGGATAGCTGTATAGACTTGCGTAAAATGGACTTCAATGAAAGTAAAGATATAGAGTCGCAGGTAATAGAATTGAACGGTTACCCGGGCAGGGCATTTATTTATGATGAACCCCGCGGCACAACTATAGCTATCGTGAAGATATGCATTGTGAACAACAAGAAATACGATGTAACGGTAGTAGCCAAGAAAAGTTATCCCACCAATAACGAGATTGCTGCGTTTTTTAATTCCTTTCAGGTGCTGAAATAGCGGCTTATATAGTTTAAGCTATGCACCTACTGCGGCATTGCAAAAGTAATGGACATTATGCCACACTCATTGCATGGATGAAAGGATATATACTGAATTTTAACGCTTTTTATACTGATATACCTTAGGGTATATACTTTTTATTTTTCGTAACTTTGGTAAAATGCTCATTGAGCTGCCCGGATGTATATGGGCGGTAAGTAAGCAGTAACTGAATGTAATTTGCCATGGAGTACAAAGATTATTACAAAGTATTAGGTGTAGATAAGAAGGCAACGCAGGATGACATAAAGAAAGCCTACCGCAAACTTGCGGTGAAATACCATCCGGATAAAAACCCAGGCGACAAAAAGGCGGAGGAGAAATTTAAAGAGATTAACGAAGCCAATGATGTGCTGGGCGATGCTACCAAACGTAAGCGTTATGATGATTTAGGCGAAAATTGGCAATATCAGGGCAACCCAAACGATTTCAGGAACGCTGGCGGTCAGCCGGGAGGCGCTAATTATTATTCGCAGGGCGAAAGCCAGTTTTCCGATTTTTTCGACAGTCTGTTTGGTCAGCACAATACCGGGTTTGGTAGCAAAAAGAAGGGTACTCGCGCATCAAAAGGCGAAGATTATCAATCTGAAACAACGATAAGTCTGGAAGAGGCTTTTGCTGGGTGTACGAGGCAGGTTAATCTGTCGGATCAAACGCTTAATTTGAAGCTTAAGCCGGGTATTGCAGATGGGCAGGTATTGAAGATGAAGGAGAAGGGCGGCCCGGGTAGAAACGGTGGGCAGCGCGGCGATCTATACATAACGGTAAATGTACAGAAGCATCCCCGCTATGAGCGTCGTGGCGATGATCTCTATATGGATGCTCCGCTGGATGCTTTTACTGCTATACTGGGTGGAAAACTTGCAGTGCAAACTATAGATAAAACGTTGAATATAAACATTCCGCAAGGCACAGACAGCGACAAAACCTTCCGGCTAAAGGAGATGGGGATGCCGCGATACAACGACGCGTCTAAACGCGGCGATGCCTATGTAAGGGTGTTTATAACCACGCCCAAGAACCTGACTACAGAACAAAAAGAGGCGCTTGCCAGAATAGCTCAAAAATAATTTCTGTTATGCTTACGGTTTATGATCAGTACGAAGATTTTTCAGGCGGTCGTGATTTTCGTAATGTGCCGCTAACGCACCTTGCCAGCAAGCTGGCCGGGGTGTACGGATATGGAACTGCCCAAGATGTGGCGCATGCAATAGATAGCGCACTAAGCATCTGCATGAGTATGGCCATACCGGTTCACCGACATTTTCAGCGCGTGTATGTATATCATGATAGTTGTCTTGAGTCGGACTGGCTGTTATCCGACTTAGCAGGGTATTTGCTGTATGCAGACAGGCTAAACAGCAGTATGGGCGATTAGTAATCCCGTAAATTGATAAAGCCCTTGCGCTTACCTAAGTGGTAGGCTGCAAGGGCTTTATTAGTATATTTTAAACGTGCTTATTTATTCCCCACTAACTTCATTTCGTTGAGCAGCCATCCTGCATCGCCGAATTTTTCTATGATAAATAGGGTGTATCGTATATCTACAGAAATATTACGACAGCGGTTAGGATCGTAGTAATAATCGCTCATAGTGCCTTCGTATGCACGATCGAAGTTTGTGCCTATTAATTCGCCCTTGCTGTTCAAAACCGGGCTGCCCGAATTGCCGCCCGAAGTGTGGTTGGCAGCTACAAATGCCAGAGGTACATCGCCGTTTACTCCCCAGCGGCCAAAGTTTTTAGCCTTGCTAAGGTCTTTTAGTTTTTTAGGTACTATGAACTCATCTACAGCGGGATTGTCGAGCGCGATGGCTTCGCTGAGTTTTGTTTGCCACATATACTTTGGTTCGCCATCCGGATCCAATCCTTTTACCTTGCCGTAAGTGACGCGCAAAGTAAGATTTGCATCGGGATAAAAATCTTTATCCTTTTTCCATGCCATTTGCGCCTGCATATATAGTCTGTTCAGCATGCGCATTTGGGTGTAGTATTCTTTTAAAACCGGAGTTATTTTTTGTGCGCGGTGCGCCGCCATAGCGCGGTATAGCTGCAATGCAGGATCGTTGATCACTTTGCCGCTATCGGCATTGGTGAGATTGCCGAGGTAAAACTTCATTTTCTCCGGCGCAGTAAGCATAGAGGTTTTGTATACATCGTCGGCCCAGGCTTTTATGTCCTGATTGTGGGCTACGTATTGCGTCTTGTAATATTCGGGCAGGTTATTGGCGCATTTTGTGAAGTATAGCGACATAAGCGATACAAAAACATCTTTATCGGTATGCTCGTTATAGTTTTTATAAAAACCATCGAGCGTGCCTATTAGTTTTTGCAAAGTGTCGTTGAGTTGCAGTTGAGGAAGGTTGAGTCGGAAGCATGCAACGAATTTTTCCAAGGCAGCGCCCTGCGCAATAAGCTCAACAGCCAATGCCGCTTCTTTATTATACTGATCCTGATAGAGGAGCGAATCTACGTTTTGAGTAGCCTCGCGGATGCGCGATAATATTGAGGCTGCAAATGGTAGCGATTTGTCGGCATCGGCCCATTTTTGAAACTCTTTTTCGTATGCTTCTTTTTTGCCGGTAGCGTCGTTTATTTTAAGGCCAACTACTTCTCCTTGCCATTTTTTCCAACCATTGGCAACGCCTGCGCGCTTAGAGGTGTATTTTAGGAATATATCGCGCGAGCCGGACATGTGTTTTGTCCATACATCCAGTTTACGAGTGCGCGCCTCAATACTTATCGGGTCGATGATGTTGTATACCTGCTTCAGTTCGTATGATGATATGTATTCTTGGGTAGTGCCCGGAAAGCCATAAACCATGGTGAAATCGCCCTCTTTGTATCCCGAAACATTGATATTGAAGAATTGTTGCGGGTTGTACGGCTGGTTGTTAGCCGAATATTCTGCGGGTTTATTGTCGGCGCCGGCATAAATACGGAATATGCTAAAGTCGCCGGTATGTCGGGGCCACATCCAGTTTTCGGTGTCGCCGCCAAAAGCGCCGATGCCATTTGGCGGAAAACCAACGAGGCGTATATCGGTATAGGTTTCGGTAATGGCTACCCAATATTGGTTGCCCTGAAAATAGGGCTTGATAGATGCGTCGAGGTGGGTAATAGCGGCAAATTCTTTTTGTACCTCGCCAATACGTATATTCACTATACTGTCGCGCTGAGCGTCGGGTAGAGTGGGGGAAACATCGTGCAGAATTTTGTCGGTCACGTTTTCCATACGGCGAATGAAGGTGACGGTAAGACCCTTTACAGGTAACTCTTCCTTCGTATTCATAGCCCAGAAGCCATAGGCAAAGTAGTCTTTGTCTGGGCTACTTAAGCCCTGCACGCTGCCATAGCCGCAGTGATGATTAGTGAGTACCAATCCTTTAGAGGATATGACCTCGCCTGTGCAGCCACGGCCAAACAGCACTACGGCATTGTTAAGACCGGTGCCATTTTCATTGTAAATTTTATCAATGGGTATTTCCAGACCTTCGGCGCGCATAGCTTTTTCGTGCGCTTTAAGGGTGGGAGGCAACCACATGCCTTCTTTGGCATGCGAGATTGCGGCGCCTGCAAGCAGGACGGAAACGAGGCAACTTTTGGTTAAAGAAAGGAGTGTTTTTGATGTGCTCGACATAGTTTTTTTGATTTCCAGAAATAAATCTACATCTTTGTTGCCAAAGTTTTGGCGTAATATCTTATATTAGCAGGATATTACGCGAAATATATATTCTGGATTATGAAAAAACATCTGTTGTTCCTGGTATTTCTTGTGTTTACGGTACTAAATAATGCGAGTGCGCAGAAGTCAACTCCGTCGCCCGACTCGTTGTTTAATGCACCCGACACGGTATGTATCAATCAGCCTGTAAAGCTTACCAGCAATGTCTTTAACCGCGTAAACTACTACTGGGGTTTTTGCTCAGGTTACCTTATGAATGCGCCTACAGGCTTGAATTTGGGGCGTTCTTTCAAGTTTGATAACCCAACAGGAATTGATATTGCTTTTGATAGCGGCAACTACTACGGTTTTGTGATCAATAAAGGAGACAGAAACGGACGTACCCTGCTAAGACTAAATTATGGCACAAGCCTGAACAACATACCAACGGTTACAAATTTTGGCGATTTGACTAAGGGATTGCCTGTTAATCCTACATCATTATATTTAGTAAAAGACACTTTTGCGCATCACTGGCATTTGTTTGTTTCAGGTGGTTTTACTTCTGCAACCTCTACTATGGCACGTATAGATTTTGGAGCGCACCTGTCTAATCCCCGTCCTAACATAGTTAATTTTGGCAACTACAACGGCTTGCTCAATTATCCAAAAGGTATATTCATTGCTCAGGATTCTACGAACGTTTGGTATGGCTATGTAGTGAACCATAACAATAGCGAACTGATTCGTTTAGACTTCTCTTTTAACGTATCTAACACTCCGCTTATGGCTTCAATGGGCGTTGTAGCAGATCCGGGCGGTAATCCGATCATTAGTTTCCCAACAGATATGGCCGCTATAAAAGACAACAAACAGTGGTATCTGTTTGTTACCAATAAGGGCGACAACTCCATTGCGCGTATCGACCTTGGCAAGAGCCTTTCTCCGGCTCCGTTAGCTATTACCGGCGCTAATCTGGGTAACTTCCTGTTTAGAATTGATTCTCCATCATCTATCACCTTGAACAGGGATTGCGGAGATCTGTATGCCTATGTAACTGATAGTACTACAAGCCAGCTTGTGGGTATACAAATGGCATCGGCGGTTGGTCCTTACAATGCGGTTTCTTACAGCGTACTTGGCGGCATGGATTTCCCTTCGGGCATTTCTTCAATCCTTCGCGATAAAGACAATTTATATGGCTTTATTTGCAATGCAGGCGACAGCACACTTACACGTATCAATTTTGTGCAGTGCACCAACTCAAGTATACCCTCATACACAGAGGTCAATCCTCCAGTTTATTCGTACGATGCACCGGGTATATACAACATATACTATGTAATAAATCAGGGGCAGCCTAATATGCAGGTAGATTGTAAGCCAATCACCGTAATAGCCAATCCTCCTGTATACATCAGCAACGATACAACGCTTTGTCAGGGCGACACACTCAAGTTGTATGCAATCAGTAGTCTTGCAGATTCTATAAGGTGGATTACTACCTACAACATAGACACATCTTATTTGTATCGCGATTCTGCAAGAGTGGCGCCGAACTACAGCACAAACTATGCTGTGCGCTTGTATTATCCCTTTGGCTGCGTGGTAGATACCAATGTGCAGGTAAACGTAAGTAAAGTAGTAGCCGATGCGGGTCCTGATCGTTGGGTTAAGGATGGCGCAACAACTACGCTTGGCGGTCCATACACATCTATGTTCGACAGCACATGGGACAGACACTATGCATATCATTGGGAGCCATACCAGTTCCTGAGCGATACATTAGGACCTAATCCTGTAGCTTCTCCTCCGTACGACTTTACCTATTATCTGACAGTAACAGAAATGAACGATACATTCAAATGTTCTCGTAAAGACACGGTTACCGTAAGGATGAAGTGCGACGATATTTATCTGCCCAATGTTTTTGCGCCAAACAGTGAAAACTATGCCACCTCGCATTTCGGCATCATCAATCAGCAGATTGCCAAACTCAATTACCTGAGAATATACGATCGTTGGGGAGCGCTTTTGTTTGAAACAACCGACGTAACCCAATCTTGGGATGGTAATTTCAACAATAAGCCATGTCCGGTAGGAGTGTATGTATGGATTGCCGACGCGTTTTGCAGTAGCGGAAAGCGCATTAGTAAATCGGGCAACGTGACCATAATGCGGTAAACAAACAGTAACTAAAACAGATTGAAATGTCTGCATTTTTGTTCCAGTTAGAGCTATCAGAATTAACTGACGAAGTTGTAGCAATGATACCTTCGCACCGTCGGCAAATAAATAAATTATTTGCCGACGGTCGTATTATATCCTATAGCGTATCGGTGCAGCGCAATATGATTTGGTGCGTGGTAAACTCAGATACAGAGCCCGAGGCTATGGAGCTGATACTGACCTTTCCTCTTTATAAATATTTCACCGACGTAGTTTGTCATCCTCTCTTGTTTCATAATGTTTTGCCTGCGGTAATGCCCGGCATTTCGCTTAACTGATTTTGTGTGCGCCTTGATTTCCTGTTAAAGTCGCTATATGCTCTATCCAAAAAAGCGGCGCGATGTGGAAAACTTATGGCTATCAAAGACGGTGCGAATCTCAAAAGTCAGTACATTCGTAAAACAATGCAGCCCGTACACTGCGACAACACTGGTAGTTGGTTAGCGTTAACAAACCCCTGTTAACAATTTTCCGAAAGTTGCCCAAAACTTTTGGAAATCCGGAATATTTTTTGATAATTTACAGCGCAAAGCATATCTTTGCAATCCCTTTTTCTAAGGTACCAGTACGTGGATAAATTAAATTTGACCATTTTTTAGTAATGCCGATTACCTGTACAGTTAGGCCCAGCCTACGTTACGGGGATTTTTTGTTTGTAAAAAGGAGTAGAAAAATACTATGGCTATACCACAAAAAAAGACCGCAGCCGGAAGAGTAAATTTCGGGAAGTTGCACGATGCTGCTGCAACGCCTGATCTGCTGGCCATTCAGCTTCAGTCGTTTCAGGATTTCTTCCAATTGGAAACAACTCCTGATAAACGTAACAATGAAGGTCTGTTTCGCGTGTTTAAGGAAAACTTTCCGATAACTGACACCCGCAACATCTTCGTGTTGGAGTTTCTGGATTACTTTATCGACCCACCGCGCTACACTATCGACGAGTGTATGGAGCGTGGGCTTACGTATTCTGTACCGTTAAAGGCCAAGTTGAGACTCAGTTGTAATGATGAAGAGCACGTGGATTTCGAAACGATAGTGCAGGACGTGTTTTTGGGTAACATCCCTTACATGACCCCGCGTGGAACTTTCGTTATCAATGGCGCTGAGCGTGTGGTTGTGTCGCAGTTGCATCGTTCGCCAGGCGTATTCTTCGGACAGAGCGTACACCCCAATGGAACAAAGATCTACAGTGCGCGCGTTATTCCTTTCAAGGGCGCATGGATGGAGTTTGCTACCGATATCAACAACGTAATGTATGCGTACATTGACCGTAAGAAGAAATTCCCGGTAACAACTTTGTTGCGCGCTATAGGTTACGAAACAGATAAAGACATACTGGAATTGTTTGGTATGGCTGATGAGGTTAAAGTGGACAAGAAAACACTGCAACCGCACATTGGTCGTCGTTTGGCTGCCCGTGTGTTGCGTAGCTGGACGGAAGATTTCGTTGACGAGGACACCGGTGAAGTTGTAACCATTGAGCGTAATGAAGTGGTGCTTGACCGCGACAGCGTGCTTGATGAAGACAATGCTATGCTGGTGCAGGAAATGGGTATCAAAACCCTGTTTTTGCAGAAAGAAGAGGTTAGCGGCGATTTCTCGATAATATACAATACTTTAAATAAAGATACATCAAACTCAGAGCTGGAAGCCGTTCAGCATATCTACCGCCAGTTGCGCGGCAGCGATGCTCCGGATGACGAAACAGCGCGCGGTATCATTGAAAAACTGTTTTTCAGCGATAAGCGTTACGATCTGGGCGAGGTTGGCCGTTATAAGATCAATCGTAAACTGGGATTGGATATCAATCTCGTTACCAAGGTATTGAGCAAGGAAGATATCATCTCCATCATCAAGTATCTGGTGCGTTTGACCAACGGTAAGGCGGAAATAGACGATATAGATCACCTGAGCAACAGGCGTGTGCGTACAGTGGGCGAGCAATTGTTTGCACAGTTTGGCGTAGGATTGGCACGTATGGCGCGTACCATCCGCGTTCACTCCAATCGACCTCATCAACGCCCGTACGCTTTCTTCTGTTATCAATTCGTTCTTCGGTACATCGCAATTGTCGCAGTTCCTCGACCAAACTAACCCATTGTCTGAAATTACGCACAAACGTCGTATTTCAGCCCTCGGTCCGGGCGGTTTGAGCAGAGAACGCGCAGGCTTTGAGGTGCGCGACGTACACTATAGCCACTATGGCCGTCTGTGTACTATCGAAACGCCGGAAGGTCCGAACATTGGTTTGATATCTACGCTCTGCGTGCATGCTCAGATCAACGACATGGGCTTTATAGAAACGCCATACCATAAAGTAAAAGACGGTAGGGTAGATCTTAAGAACTTCCGTTTCCTAAGCGCTGAAGAAGAGGATTTGGCAAAAATCGCCCAGGCAAACGTGCCAATGGATGATAAAGGCAACTTCCTTGAAGATAAAATCAAATCGCGTCAAACAGGCGACTTCCCGATTCTTGAGCCAAATGAAGTAGAATACATGGACGTGGCTCCTAACCAGATCGTGGGATTGAGCGCATCATTGATTCCCTTCCTGGAGCATGATGACGCCAACCGTGCGCTGATGGGATCGAACATGCAACGTCAGGCTGTTCCGCTGATTCTGCCACAGGTGCCGATAGTAGGTACAGGTCTGGAAGGTAAAGCAGCTCGCGATGCACGTATCCAGATACATGCAGAAGGAAACGGCGTAGTAGAGTATGTAGATGCTGATCATATACATGTACGCTATGACCGCGGTGAAAAAGAACGTCTGGTTTCGTTTGAAGACGACCTGAAAATATACACGCTTACCAAGTATAAGAAAACCAACCAAAGCACAAGTATGACATTGCGCCCATGTGTGCGTAAAGGCCAGAAAGTGAAATTGGGCGACTTCCTGACAGAAGGCTACGCTACACAAGACGGCGAGCTGGCTCTGGGTAGGAACCTTAAAGTAGCCTTCATGCCTTGGAAAGGGTACAACTTTGAGGATGCGATAGTAATAAATGAAAAAGTAGTGCGCGAAGACTGGTTCACATCAGTACACATTGATGAGTATGAACTGGAAGTGCGCGATACTAAACTTGGCGAGGAAGAATTAACCGCCGACATTCCGAACGTATCGGAAGAGGCGACTAAGGATCTTGACGAGAATGGTATTATACGTATCGGCGCACACGTAGGCGAAGGCGATATACTGATAGGCAAAATAACGCCTAAAGGTGAAACCGACCCTACGCCGGAAGAAAAACTGCTCCGTGCGATATTTGGCGACAAAGCAGGCGACGCAAAAGATGCATCGCTGAAAGCGCCAAGCGGTACAGAAGGTATCGTTATCTCTAAGCAGTTGTTCCAACGCGCTAAGAAAGACAAAAACTCTAAAGTACGCGAAAAGACTGCTTTAGAGAAAATAGAAAAAGTACACGACAAGAATCTGGAAGATCTTAAAAACTTCTTGTTTGAAAAGTTGTTGATCTTGTTGCGCGATAAAACTTCTGCAGGTATCACCAACAACTTTGGCGAAACTGTATTGACCAAGGGCGGCAAATTCAATTCTAAAACATTGGGTTCTATCGATTATCAGAATGTAAATCCATTAGGATGGACAGGCGATAAAGAAACTGATGATTTGATCAACCAGTTGTTGCACAACTTTAATATCAAGTTCAACGAAGAGCTTGGTCGTTACAAGCGCGAGAAGTTTAACCTGAGCATAGGCGATGAGTTGCCAGCCGGCGTATTGAAGTTGGCTAAAGTTTATCTTGCGAGCAAGCGTAAACTGAAAGTGGGCGATAAAATGGCGGGACGCCACGGTAACAAAGGTATTGTTGCTAAGATAGTGCGTGAAGAGGATATGCCATTCCTGGAAGACGGCACACCTGTAGATGTGGTGCTTAACCCACTTGGCGTACCATCGCGTATGAACCTTGGGCAGATATATGAAACTATACTTGGCTGGGCCGGAGAAAAGCTGGGCGAGCGTTTTGCAACGCCGATCTTCGACGGAGCAAGCGTAGAAGAGATAGAAAACCTGATACGTAAGGCAGAACTTCCCGATTTCGGACACACTTATTTGTACGACGGTGAAACTGGCGAGCGTTTCCACCAAAAGGCAACAGTAGGTATCATATATATCATTAAGCTGCACCACATGGTAGACGATAAAATGCACGCGCGTTCTATCGGTCCATACAGCCTTATTACGCAGCAGCCTTTGGGCGGTAAAGCGCAGTTTGGTGGTCAGCGTTTTGGTGAGATGGAGGTATGGGCATTGGAGGCTTATGGAGCATCTAACATTCTTCAGGAGTTGCTCACGCTTAAATCGGATGATATTGTGGGCCGCGCCAAGACATACGAAGCCATTGTGAAGGGCGATAACATACCAAAAGCTGGTATACCAGAATCGTTCAACGTATTGGTTAACGAGTTGAGAGGTTTGGGACTGGAGTTGAAATTTGAGTAGGGGGTTTAGTATAAAGTGTTAAGTATATAGTATTTAGTATATAGTAGATAGTCGGGAGCAACAAACTAACGACTATCTACTTTGGCAATCAAGGAATCATGTGTAAAGGCTAATTTTTTGCGTGTGGTTCAACAAGAAACGATCAAATACTAATGGCTGAATACTACTGACTTGTGAGAAGATGAACAATTTTAGAGATTTGATTGTTTGGCAAAAATCAATTGACTTTGTTGTCAGGGTTTATGAGATAACACGCTGCTTTCCGAATGAAGAGAAATTTAATCTTGTATCGCAAATGCAAAGGGCAGCCACCTCAATACCGAGCAACATTGCAGAAGGTGCAGGCAGAAATACAAACGTTTCGTTTATGCATTTTTTGACGGTTGCGATTGGTTCTGCTCATGAGTTGGAGACACAATTAATAATAAGTAAGAAGTTGAACTATATTACCGAAGACAATTGTAGGGTTTTGATTTTAGAACTGGGTGGCATACAAAAAATGTTGTATGCTTTGCACAATTCTATAAAAGCACAATAAAAATGAAGGTAGACGTTATTTCACTTTACGAAAACGGCGCTAATAACGACTATCTACTATCTACTAAAGACTAACTACTAAAACATGGCAATAAAGAAAGACAACCGTCCACGGGCGGGATTTGGTAAGATCACTATCAGTTTGGCATCACCCGATGTTATACTTGATCGTTCTTATGGAGAAGTGCTGAAGCCTGAAACAATTAACTATCGTACGTACAAGCCTGAACGCGATGGTTTGTTCTGCGAAAAAATATTCGGTCCGGTAAAGGATTACGAATGTTATTGCGGTAAGTACAAACGTATCCGCTATAAGGGTATCGTGTGCGATCGCTGCGGTGTTGAAGTAACAGAAAAGAAAGTGCGCAGAGAGCGTTTGGGACACATCAAATTGGTGGTTCCAATTGTGCATATTTGGTATTTCAAGAGCCTTCCAAACAAAATTGGTTACTTGCTGGGTGTAAGCTCTAAAAAAATGGAGAGCATAGTTTACTACGAACGTTATGTAGTAGTAAATCCCGGTGAAGCCGATGATATGATTCGTACAAAACTGAATCTGAAAGATTCGGAAGAGACGAGTCAGCAACTGCTTACTGAAGACGAGTATCTGGAAATTATTGATAACCTTCCGAAGGAGAATCAATATTTGCCGGATGAAGACCCCAATAAATTCATAGCCAAGATGGGCGCTGAAGCAGTACAAATGCTTTTGGCGCGTATCGATCTGGATAAGTTGTCGTACGACCTGCGTAATGCAGCCGCTAACGAAACTTCTCAGCAGCGTAAGCAAGAGGCGCTGAAGCGTCTTAGCGTTGTTGAGGCTTTCCGCGATGCAAACACCCGCATCGAGAACAGACTGGAATGGATGGTAATGCAGTATATTCCGGTTATTCCACCGGAACTGCGTCCACTGGTTCCATTGGATGGCGGTCGCTTTGCATCTTCAGATCTTAACGATCTGTATCGCAGGGTTATTATCCGTAACAACCGTCTGAAAAGATTGATAGAGATCAAGGCTCCGGAAGTGATCTTGCGTAATGAAAAACGCATGTTGCAGGAAGCTGTCGATTCTCTGTTTGATAACAGCCGTAAATCTAATGCCGTTAAAGCAGAAGGCGGACGAGCGTTGAAATCACTTTCTGATGTACTGAAAGGTAAACAAGGTCGTTTCCGTCAGAACCTGTTGGGTAAACGCGTCGATTACTCTGGTCGTTCGGTTATCGTGGTGGGTCCAGAAATGAAACTGCACGAGTGCGGCTTGCCAAAAGATATGGCTGCCGAACTGTTCAAACCGTTTATCATTCGCAAGCTCATAGAAAGAGGTATTGTGAAAACGGTTAAGAGCGCTAAAAAACTGGTAGAGCGCAAGGAAGCGGTAGTTTGGGATATCCTTGAGAATGTGTTGAAAGGGCACCCCATAATGCTTAACCGCGCCCCCACGCTGCACCGTTTGTCTATACAGGCATTCCAGCCAAAACTTATTGAAGGAAAAGCGATACAGCTACACCCGTTGGTGTGTTCTGCGTTCAACGCCGACTTTGACGGTGACCAGATGGCGGTGCACGTGCCGCTGAGCAATGCCGCTATTATTGAAGCGCAAATGCTCATGCTTGCGTCGCACAATATCCTTAACCCTCAGAACGGTACGCCAATCACCCTTCCATCTCAGGACATGGTACTTGGTCTGTATTATATTTCTAAAGGCAAGAAATCAACCGACACAGAAAAAGTAAAAGGTGAAAACAAAGCCTATTACAGCACTGAAGAGGTAATCATAGCGCACAACGAAGGACGCGCCGACCTGCACGCCTGGATTAAAGTGAGAGCCACAGTTCGCGAAAACGACGGAGCCCTTAAGACTCAGTTGATAGACACAACCGTAGGCCGCGTAATCTTTAACCAGTTTGTGCCTAAAGAAAATGGTTTCGTAAATGCACTGCTTACTAAAAAATCTTTGCGCGAAATCATCGGACAGATACTTAAAAACACCAACATACCTAAAACCGTACAATTCCTTGATGATATCAAAACATTAGGATTCCGTACGGCGTTCAGAGGTGGGTTGTCGTTCAACATTAGGGATCTTACCGTTCCGGATGTAAAAGAACAATTGGTGCAGAATGCTCAGGTTGAGGTGGACGAAATATGGGACAACTACAACATGGGTCTTATTACCAACAACGAACGCTATAACCAGGTGATTGACGTATGGAGCCGCGTAGACACACGTGTGACAGAAACGTTGATACGGGAGATGGCGGCAGACAAGCAAGGTTTCAACTCAGTATACATGATGCTTGATTCCGGAGCCCGTGGATCTAAACAGCAGGTTAAACAGCTTGCAGGCCTCAGAGGTCTGATGGCTAAACCTCGTCGTAGTGGATCGTCTGGTTCGGAAATCATTGAAAACCCGATCCTTTCTAACTTTAAAGTTGGATTGAGCGTATTGGAGTACTTTATCTCTACCCACGGCGCCCGTAAGGGTCTGGCGGATACGGCGCTTAAAACGGCGGATGCGGGTTACCTGACACGTCGTCTGGTAGACGTAGCGCAGGATGTGGTTATTAATGGCGAGGATTGCGGAACGCTACGCGGTATTGCAACATCGGCATTGAAAGATAATGAAGAAATTGTAGAACCACTGTACGACCGTATTTTGGGTCGCACTTCGCTGCACAACATTTACGATCCGCTCAATGATGAGTTGATTGCAAATGCCGGTGAAGAAATAACTGAAGATATAGCAAAACGCATAGACGAAAGTCCGATAGATACTGTAGAGATACGTTCGGTGCTCACTTGCGAAAGCCGTCGCGGCGTGTGCGCAAAATGCTATGGCAAGAATCTGGCAACAGGGTACATGGCGCAAAAGGGCGACGCTGTAGGTATAATAGCCGCACAGTCTATCGGTGAGCCGGGTACACAGCTTACACTGCGTACGTTCCACGTGGGTGGTGTGGCAGGTTCGTCAGCTATTGAGTCTCAGTTGGTTGCAAGGTTCGATGGTACAATCCAATTCGATGGTTTGCGTACTACAAAGTACAAAGACACAGAAGGCGAAGACCAGATAGTGGTAATAGGCCGTACAGGCGAGGTGCGTATAGTAGACGTTACCAACGACAGACTATTGATTACCAACAACATTCCTTACGGCTCTGTGCTTAAGGTAGCCAATGGTAAGAAAGTAGCTAAAGGCGACGTAATATGCACTTGGGATCCGTTCAACGCCGTGATCATTTCTGAGATCAGCGGTAAGGTGCGTTTCGACAACGTAATTGAAGGTATTACTTATCGCGAAGAGGCCGACGAGCAGACAGGTCACCGTGAGAAAGTGGTAATAGAAACTAAAGACAAAACCAAGATACCTTCTATCTATGTAGATGGCAAGGAGTCTAAAGGATATAACTTACCAGTTGGTTCGCACATAGTTGTAAACATAGACGACGAAGTGTATAACGGACAGGTACTTGTTAAGATACCCCGCGTGATGGGTCGTAGCCGAGACATCACGGGTGGTCTGCCAAGGGTAACGGAGCTGTTTGAAGCGCGTAACCCAAGCAACCCTGCGGTGGTAGCTGAAATAGACGGCGTAGTAGGATTTGGTAATGTGAAACGCGGTAACCGTGAGATCATTGTAGAAAGCCGCGAGGGTATGGTTAAAAAATACCTCGTTCCGCTTACTCGCCACATCATGGTTCAGGATGGCGACTTCGTGAAAGCTGGTACATCGCTGAGCGATGGCGCTACCACGCCGAGCGACATCCTTTCTATTAAAGGTCCGTTTGCAGTGCAGGAATATCTGGTAAACGAAATTCAGGAAGTTTATCGTTTGCAGGGTGTGAAAATCAACGATAAGCACGTTGAGGTGATAGTAAGGCAGATGATGCGTAAAGTAAACATCGTTGATCCGGGAGATACCAAATTCCTTGAAGAAGATACAGTAGATAAGTTTGAGTTTATGGATGAAAACGACTGGATCTATGACAAGAAAGTAGTGACGGATGCAGGAGCATCTGAAAAAATGCACCCCGGTCAGATTGTTACCATCCGCGAAATACGCGAAGAAAACAGCTCTTTGCGCCGCGCCGATAGAAAACTTGTCGAGTTCCGCGATGCAAATCCTGCAACTTCATCGCCAATGTTGCTTGGTATTACCAAGGCTTCATTGGGTACACAGAGCTGGATATCAGCTGCGTCGTTCCAGGAAACAACAAAAGTACTTTCGCAAGCAGCCATAAATGGTAAATCTGATTATCTGCTCGGTCTGAAAGAAAACGTTATTACTGGTAACCTCATACCTGCCGGTACTGGTATGCGCGAGTTCGACAATCTGGTAGTAGGTTCTAAGGAAGAATTCGAATTGCTGATGGCTAACAGAGATGTGCTTCAGTTTGACGAAGAAGAATAGTTGATATAGTTATCAAACCCGATAATAAAAAGAAAAGGTAACCACGCGGTTACCTTTTCTTTTTATTGTCGGGAAATTTGTTGTTCTCTTAGCCTTGTGTAGCAAACCAAGTCTGTGTTACGCTATCGAGGTTTTCATACGGCTATTCGCCATATTCATTATAGGTAGAGTCGATGCCCGTCAGGTTGTATATTTTTTGAATTTGGTGGAGCAGTTCTTCGAAATTGATATTGAGGTCGTTTAGTATACCCGTTTTCAGATCGAAAACCCAGCCATGTACAATTGGGTAACCTGTTTTCTGGTAAGCCTGCTGTACGGCTGCTGTTTTTATCACATTTGTAGCTTGTTCTATAACATTCAGTTCTACGAGGCGGCTGTATCGATCGTGAGAATCGGTTATGGCATCGAGCTCATTGGCATGCAGGCGGTATACATCGCGTATGTTGCGCAACCATGGGTTGAGAATGCCCATATCCTGCGGCGTCATTGCAGCCTTAACTCCGCCGCAATTGTAATGGCCACAAACAATGATGTGCTTTACTTTCAGGTGCTTTACAGCATAGTTGATTACCGTCATTACATTCAGGTCAGAATTATTGACAAGGTTAGCCACATTGCGATGCACAAATACATCTCCCGGTTCAAGCCCCATAATTTCGTTTGCAGGTACTCTGCTATCAGAGCAGCCTATATATAGATAGTCTGGTTGCTGGTCGCGGGCGAGTTTTTCAAAGAACGACTCGTCTTGCGCTTTTTTTTCAGCAATCCATTTTTTGTTATTTTCAAATATTTGTTTGTAGCCTACCATTTCTGTTGTTTCAGCAAAAATAGGGGAATTGTAGTAATGTATTTGCGCTATTAGATAGGCAATGATAGTATTTCTATGCTGGATAGTGTTTTCTGGAGATTTGTAGATGTTGCGCTATGGTGATATAGCTTTAGTTAAAAATACAGGCAATACCGAAAATGATGGAGCGAGGTTAGGGAATATTTCTAACTTTGAGAGTACAATTATCAACCAATTATTAATTATGCTTGTTTTAAAGAAAGCAAAGAAGATACTTATGCTGTCGCTGGTGTGCGTGGCTGGCATAGCAATTGCCAACTCGTGTACGCACGAACCCTATGCGCTGCCGGAAACAAAACGCAGCGTCGCAGCCGGAATTTGCTTCGAGCGCGATATTTTACCCATATTTCAGTCGAACTGCGCAAAAAGTGGATGCCATGATGCTGGATCGCACGAGGAGGGGTACACACTGAATAGTTATGCAAACATAGTTCGTAAGGGTATTGTGCCGGGCAATGCTGCGGCAAGTAAAATATGGGAAACCGTGGCAATTGCAGCTCGTAGCAGCGAGTCGTTTATGCCCAAAGACGGTAATCCGTTGACGGCAGTGCAGCTCGACCTTATTAAAAGATGGATAGTGGCGGGCGCAGTGGATAGCGGTGATTGTTCCAGTTCGGGTTGCGACACCAGTTTGTTTACTTACAGCGGTGCAGTAGCTCCTATTATGGAAACGTACTGTATAGGTTGCCATTCATCGGCATCTGCTCCGGGCGGCGATCTTACTAACTATGCAGCTGTACGCCAATCGGCGGTGAATGGCAATTTGATAGGCGCGATCAGCCATTCCACTGGTTTTAGCTTTATGCCCAGCGGAGGCGATAAGCTGGAAGACTGCAAAATAACACAAATAAAAAAATGGGTTGCCGCAGGCGGATTGAATAACTAAGGCGCGAATTGGTAGGCAATAAAAGAAAAATCGACTTACATAACTGCCCTTTTTGCAGGTTGTGTAAGTCGATTTTGTGTATTTATCTATCAGGTATTAGGCCATTTCCATTGCTTTGCCTGCCATACGGTAGGGGAAAGAATTGTAAATGTGGCGACGGGCAAAACGACCCGGTGTAGTTGCATTGATCAGCTTTACATATATGGCTTTGGGTACGCCAAAATACTCATAGCTTGTGCCATCCAGAAACTTAATTTGTAAGGTTTCTCCTTTGTACTCAAAATCCTGAATGCCTGAGGTGGTTGTGGTAGCCGTATATTCAGCCAGATTTGCGGCTTTGGTTTCAGGAGCAATGCTCACCAAAAAATGGTAAGCTTCTATTATGTGTTTGCTCTTTGCCTCAGCATCCACTTTTTGTTCTTCGCTATCTTGAAATTTGTCGGGGTGCCAGTTTTTCATCAGGTTTCTGTACACAGTTTTAAGCTCCTGCAGATCGGCGCTTTCAGTTACTCCCAGTAATTTCCGGTAGCCTATTATTTTCTTCATATATATTGTGTTTCTAAAAATTGCAACAAAAAATCGCCATAAAGGCGATAGAATACATTGAGTCGAGACAGTTCTAAGAGATCTTTTAGCGACAAAAGGGTATTGCTTGTTCTATTGTAATAAAACTAATTAGTTTCAAACAAATGCAAAGGTAGTGTATTACCACTGAAATTCCCGAATTTAATGGTTGTAGGTAGCAAGATCATAAATTGATAATATTATGCCGGAATGATAATGAGTTGTTATTTCCAATAAAGGTGATGGTTGTAAGTTATAAAGGGTCACTCTTTAGTATATTTACTGCCATGAAAACATATATTGTAAGGTGTTTTTGGTCGATAGTATTTTTGTTAGCCCTGAGCTGTAGTAGCGCTTGTGTGTTTGCGCAATCAAGCCGAGTAACAAATACAGTAAGCAAAGAGCGAAGCGTAGGTGCAGACAGCAAGCTGGAAATGTATAAAGATATATTTACAACCTATCGTTATTCTAACGCCGATACTGTGTACAAAGTACTGGACATAGCATTGAAAACCTATACAGACAATAATGATATTGCAGGTATTGCCGATGTGCTAACTATGGTGGGTAGGCTTGATGTAGATAGGGGTAATCTAAACTTGGCGCGCAAAAAATATAATGAAGCATTGCGCTACTACCGTGAGCTGAAGGCTGTAAAAGGTCAGGGGCTTGTGCAGAATTTGCTCGGAACCGTGGAAGGGCGTTTGGGGAATAACGATGTTGCAACTGCGCTTTTTTATGAAGCATTGAAGGTTTACCAAAGTTTATCAGACTCATTAGGTATGCTTAATGCGTATATGAATCTTGCTCATGTAAGCGACGGACTAGATAAGCGGCTGGAGTATGATTTTAAAGCATTGGCATTGCTGGGAAAGAATATAGACATACGTACAAAATGCAACTTGTATAACAACATTGGTATAGCTTATGGTATGAAGGGTGTGTTGGATACTGCCACCGTTTATTTTCAAAAAGCGCTTGACGGAAGTGATAAAGAGAATTATATAGATGTCTATCTGTATTCCTTGCTCAATTTTGGGATAGTATACCACCGTTTCAACAATCTTCCTAAAGCGCTATCCTATTTTGAAGAAGCCCTTGCAATAGCCAGAGATAAACACTTTCCGGAAGAAGAAGCGCGACTGTTGCAGAACATAGGAGGTGTATATGATAAAATTGATTTGCACAAGGCGCTTGAAAAGCTAAACGAAGCCCTGGGCATAGCAAAAACGATTGACAATAAAACGCTGGTAGACGAAATTTATAAAGAGCAGATTGAGGTGTATAGGAAAATGGGCAACTACAAAGAATTGGTGACAGTAATGGATTTGGAGCGCGCTATGAGCGATAGCTTGATGAATGTAGAGAAAGCCACGCAGATAGCAAGCCTTGAATCGGTATATGAACTGGAACAAACTAACAACAACCTGAAACAATTGCAGCTAAAGGAACAGGCGAATTTGCAAAAGCGTAATGTGCTATGGGTAATTGTGGTAGGGTTGTGCGTAATAGTAGGCGTAGCGCTGTTTTTTTACCGGAAAACAAGCAGGTTAAATCTTGCGTTGAAAGAGCAAAAAGAGGCGCTGGCAGCCTCCAATGCAATGAAAGATAATTTGTTTTCGGTTATAGGTCACGATTTGCGCGGGCCAGTTGGCAACATCAACATGGTATTGGATATACTGGATGATGAAAAGACCACCCTTGAAGAGCGGAATTTTATGATGGAGGCGTTGCGTGGACAGTCACAGACCACGCTCGAAACTTTAGAAACTTTATTGTTTTGGGGTAAGTCGCAAATAAACAAAGCGGGGATCAAACAAATTAAGTTGACTATTCTGAATTCAATACAAAAGAGTTTGCGCTTGCTCAGTTTTTCGGCGTCGAAAAAAAACATATCTATAGTGAATAATGTTTCGGAAGTTGTAAAAGTACTTGCCGATGCAGATCAGCTCGACTTCGTATTGCGTAATGTACTGTCGAATGCAATTAAGTTTACCCCTTTTGGCGGAGTAGTAACAATATCTACCGATCTGAATAAGCTGCCGGGTTATGCTGTCTTGGCGGTAAAAGATACAGGTATTGGAATGACGCCTGAGCAAATTGCCGTATTGTTTAAGCCTGTATTGAAGAGCACGCCGGGTACCGATAATGAAAAAGGTACGGGTATAGGACTGATGTTGTGCAAGGAATTTGTGGAGCAAAACGGGGGTAAGATATGGGTGGAGTCGGAGGTAGGAAAAGGCTCGGTATTTTATGTTTCATTTAAAGTTGCATAGTGTGCATAGGTTTGGGTTTTATTAACCGCAGGATAAAGTTGGACTTCATTTTGTGAGTATGCTTAAAATTTTTCAGTTTTTCGCTAACGAATGCAAATAGCGCTGCGTCAAGAATTATGTAACGGTAACGCTAAGGACGAGCAAAACGGTTTTGATGCTGTACAACAACAGTAAGTAAACCATTTTTCGCTCTCAGCATTAGGTTCATCATTATTTTATTACGTGCATAACTGGCCAGATGTCGTAGGTAAATAATGATAGCGCCAAAACCGGAAAAAGCATTTTTAACCCCATATCCAAACCTAAAAAAATGAACAAGAAATTACTCCTATCAGCGCTATTATTTGGCCTGGTATCCTTCTTCAAAGCGGAGAAAGCAGCCGCATCTATTACCGGCGTAAGTATTACTGGTTTCGACTCTGTGATGAGTTATTGTTATTTGCCCAATAACGCCAGCTTTATGGTATACGGTAGTTGTTCGGGTACTTTAACTTCCACAGATTCGGTAGACATTTACATTAATTATGACGACGGATCGGATACAAGTTACCGTATACGGGCAACGTCTTCATTTTATG
>CAZLPE010000036.1:27186-31614 GCA_964561325.1 uncultured Flavipsychrobacter sp. | reverse complement strand
AAATGTTACTTTCTCAACCATACCACCATGCCTTATAGCAATGTCTAACAATGGCTTTAAAACTGCTGGCGTTGGTACTTTATTCCCGTTATCGTTTGTGTATTTACGAATTGTATCTTTTATAACAAATTCAATATTGTCCAATCGTTTATTGAATTCCGGGTATTCTGGAAATTTTGCACTTGCTTTCGCTCTATGTGGTTTTACATCACTATTCCAATATTTTGGCAATATATTTTCAGGTGTATAATATTTAACTTGAAATCCTTCGTAACGGATACGGGCAAATATTGCTGTTGCCTTTAAGCCATCCAGATTCCTTTTTGCTCCTTTGGGATTTTCAAGATAAAAAGATACTCTCATTTGTCATGGAAATTAGTTAACCAAAGTAAAGGTATGACAAATGGAATCACGGTACAATTTACGGTACAATATTTTTTTACGATTGCTTGCCATTGTTAACGACTATTAATAGTAGCTAAAAATTAAACAGTTGATTTTCAATAGTTTGCGATAAAAATTAAGAACCAATCGAAAAGACCAACAAAGGGGGTTCTAATACAGGTCGAACTACCTCAAAAAACCCTTGCTATGCGAGGGTTTTTGCTTGTAATCACGTCAGGTATTAAAAAGCACGCTATTATTAATATCTATGCAAATACCGAAAAAATATGAGCAATTGCACGGACTACCTCCCTACGGACCGATGTATGTTGCGATCTCTGAAAATGATGAGCTTTTTTACAGTGAAGGCTTCGTAGTTAGATTTACGAAAAGCGACGGGACTAATTGGGTTGCAAATTTTAAAAATGGCTCGTCAAATTTTTCAACTATATTCGAACTACCGTATGTTAACAAAATAGTTGTGATCGCAAACGGGCTGGGTTATATAATTTGTCCTAATCAGCAAAAAGCAATTACTACATTTGGATCAGGGATAACAGAGCTACTTCAAGCCGATGATGGCCGATTTGTAGCTGCTGACAACACCAACTTAGTAATAATCAATAACGATGCCTTAGTTTGGGTAAGTAAACGAATATCGTACGACGGCATTAAAGAATTGAAGGTAAATGGCAATATAGTTAGTGGGTATTTTTACGAACCCACGTCTGATGATGATGAATGGATTAAGTTCAATTTCAATATCGACACCAAAATTATTGAAATCGAGCACGACAATTATAATGACAGACCAAATAAAAAGAATCCATTTTGGAAATTCTGGTAACAAAAATCGTTTTGCATCTGCTAATGCTAGTTTACTAAGCGCCTTTTCAAATATTAAAACTAATATGCAACCCTGTATAAAAAAGCCCAAATATTTCAGTTGATAGCCGATTCGCCCAATAAAATACAAATGCTAACTTTACCTAATAATTTTATTAAATCATGAATACGCCTCAGCACATCTCAAAACACTTCCGCGAAGTTTATTTCGGCGGCAACTGGACTTGCGTAAACCTTCGAGATACGCTTAGCGACGTTAACTGCCAACAAGCTACAACGCAAGTGCATGGGTTTAACACCATTGCTACGTTGGTTTTTCATGTGCACTATTATGTAGTTGCAGTTACTAAAGTACTACAAGGCGGACCGCTCGATGCCCATGATAAATATAGCTTTGCTCATCCGCCTTTTTCTTCGGAAAACGACTGGCAAAGTTTCTTAAATCAGGCATGGAATGAAGCGGAAGTTTTTGCAGAGCTGGTAGCCAGTTTGCCGGAAAATCAATTGTTCGAAAACATGGCCGATGCGAAATACGGACTTTATTACCGCAACCTACACGGTATTGTAGAGCATATACACTATCACTTAGGACAAATTGTGTTAATTAAAAAACTAACTACCCCACCCAACGAATAGTAATAAGTGGGCTACAAAAAAGCCCCCCAAATTGCAAAAACACTGCTACTACCCTGCGCTTAGCTATTTGCCACTTCGGTTAGTATTTTTGTCGTCAAGTCTCTGCTTAGCGGTTTTACAATAAAATCTCGCACAAAATCATATTGCTTTGCTCGCTCCATATCGTGTGGCGACACTGACGACGACAATACGTATAGTCTATTCGGCTTAGTCAGGTCAGACATTATTGTTCGGTATTCGTCCAGAAACTCCCAACCATCCATAATAGGCATACTCAAATCCAAAAAAACTACATCTGGTAGTTGGTCTGGCACGGCAATATTGTCTTTAAAATAAGATATAGCCTCCATGCCGTCTGTACACTGTATCAGTTTAGTCGGAATGCTAATTGCATTGATAAGTTTTGTTGATAGAAAAAACACGAGCGCATCATCATCAACAATCATAACATTTACAGGATTCATCTATGGTGATTTTTAAACTCTACAAAAAAGGTTGTTCCTACATTTGGCTCGCTTTCCACCCATATACGTCCACCTATGGCTTCAATTTGCGTCTTTGTCATAAACAAACCAAATCCCTTGGCCTCGGGGTGACGATGAAAGACCTTGCCGATTTTAAAAATCTTGTCTTTATTTTTCATCAAATCTATTCCTAATCCATTATCTGTAAACGACAAAATTATTTCGCTACCAGTTGTTTTTGTTGTTACAGTTATAACCGGACACCGCTCCGGCGAACGGTATTTGATGGCATTATTCATCAGATTATAAAATATACTGAGCAGGTATTTTGCCGGCGCAAAAATATGTGGCGCTTCCGAAAAATCGTAATCTATCTGCGCGCCTGTTAACTGTATTTGCAACTCAGCGCCTACCATTATTCTCTTTATTAATTCGTTCAGATTGTTGCGTTCAAAAGGTATGTCTACATCTTGCCGCACTTGCACAGTTTCCACCAATTCATTAAACGTACTATTTAGATTTGTCAGAACCGGATTGAGCTTACTAATCATCATCGATCGTTCTTCATCTGTGGCGCTATCTTCTATAAACTTCACCAGCATAGAAATATTCACCAACGGACCGCGCAAATTGTGCGACACTATATTGCAAAAGTCTACCAATTGCAGGTTTTGCGCCGACAATTTTCTCACCAGTTGATCCTGTCTGTTCTCCATTATCTTTCGGTCGGTAATATCTATCCCAAACCCAATAACAAACGAAACTTTTTGCAGTTCGTCCTTTACCGGAAACAGGATGCGCAAGTGCGTTATCAGGTTACCATTAGGGTCCAGTCTGTCATCCTCCCACCTTTTTGCAATGCCCGATTCTACCACCTGTAAGAACTGCTCTCTCCTTAATTTCGCAACTGATAGATCCCAGTTTCGGTATTCAAAATACTCAAAATCATCCTTCCCTATTATGTACGTGCGTAGTGTTTCATCTTTTATAGCGCCGGGATTTACAAACAAATACCTATGGTTGGGATCGAAAACTGCGATATCAGCAGGAATTGTGTTCAGTATATTTTCATAAAAGGCTTTTTGTTCGTCAAGGCGACGCAACACACATTTCCGTTCCGATATGTTGCTGATGAAATTAATAAAATGATTTTCACCGCCTGCCAACATATGCGAAATGCCGAGCTCAATATCTATAATACCTTTATTTTTTGTAGTGGCTTTTAGCTCTATTACATTATATTCATCCTGCCTGTTATTTACGTATCGTTTTATAGCCTCCAGATATTCGTTCACAGCCGTGTCTGGTATTATCAGTTCGTGCAGGTATCGCCCTATCGCTTCGTACTGTGTCCAACCAAAAATGACTTCCGACCGCGGATTCCATTGCAAAATAATTCCAGCCGTATCTACAACTATCACAGACGATATCGCATTCTGAAAAATAGAGCCCACTTGCTCTTTATTGGTTTGCGAATCGTTTTTTGCTTTATTAAGTTCAGAGATGCTGAGCCGGTTACGAACCAACTCACTAAATTGATTCCCCAGCAGGCGCATTGCTTCAGCCTGACTATCAGTAAAAATGCGCGGATAATTATCTGCAACGCACAAATAGCCTATACAGCGTCCATTAATATCACGGAGCCGAACGCACGCAAAAAAAGAGATTTCGCCCAATGCATTAATCAGGGGATGGTATTTATACTGACTTTCTTGTTGAAGGTCGTTGATTACCATCATATCACCAGGAAACATGTAGGCCTCCGACTGATTTTTATGCACCTGAATTTCGTCAATTTCCACCCCCTGTTTCGCCTTTATCCATAACCTCTGCTTGTCGCATATCGCAATAAAGGATATCGGTGTCTTGCAAATCAAATTTGCGAGACTAACTAAATTGTCGAATGCTGCTTCAGATCCATTATCAAGAAATTTCAAACTTCCGAAATCCTCAGGCGAATCAGTAAGGTTATGGATAATAATACCAGAATACATTTGTTGGCCGTGTTCTATTTAGTAGATTGAAGTTACATAATTCTTATTGCAAATTGAAACAAATTTTCCTGTACATAACACACTAAATAAAGCAGAAACAAAAG
>CAZLPE010000036.1:22626-27086 GCA_964561325.1 uncultured Flavipsychrobacter sp. | reverse complement strand
CAAATTGAAACAAATTTTCCTGTACATAACACACTAAATAAAGCAGAAACAAAAGAATAATAGCATAATATATTCAACTCTCCAGTCCCCTTATCAAAAAAGCAATACAAAGGTATCGGCGCACCAGATAAAGCGTACCCCTAACATTAGTAGTATTTGCGCTACTTGGTGGCCAAACAAGCACAATAACTTCCAATTAACTAAAGCAACCATTTACCGAAAACACAATCACTATCCTTGCTATTGCATAGCAAGATAACACCATAGCTCAATGCCGCATTTACATCGACCCAAAGCGATGATCTGTAACTAATGATTAAATCTTAATTAATATAGAGCTCTCTATGCTACTACTCCCACCAACGACTCCGGGAGCAATGGAAAAATCAAAAATGTTGGGCAACATAGAAGTACATGGGCAACCCAATGGTAATATTGACAGGGAAAGTAACCGCAAGCGCCATTGGCAGAAACAATCCGGGATTAGCCTTGGGCGCGGTAATTTTCATTGCAGCCGGCACTGCTATGTAAGATGCGCTTGCCGCCAAAACAGAAAAAACAAACCTGTTAGATAAATCTGTCGTTACAAATGAGCTTAGCCACGCAAACAATATGCCATTGGTTAGGGGAATAACAATTGCAAAAACCAATGGGAACCAACCAAATTCGAAAAATGTTTTGAGCTTTTTACCGCTGGTAATGCCCATATCTAAAAGAAAAATTGCGAGAAATCCTTTGAAAATATCATTCGTAAACGGTTTTATACCCTCTGCTTGCTTGGCGCTGGCCAAAAAGCCTATTGCAAGACTCCCCAATATCAGTAGCACACTGCCATTACTGAACGAGTGAGCGATTACTTTGCGTTTGTCTACCTCGGTTTGGTCCTCGTTATTAAACTTTGATATAAGCGCCAAACCTATAATTATAGCAGGCGCCTCCATGAGCGCCATTATGGCTACCATATGCCCGTGCAACGACATTTGCTTCATATCGAGAAACGACACTGCCGTAACAAAGGTAACAGCGCTTACCGAACCATACGCAGCTGCAATAGCGCCCGAATCGAACACATTCAGTTTGCGCCTCAGCAGGAAAAAAGTATATACCGGTATTACCATGGCTGTAGATACCCCGAATAACATGGACCACCATATCTCTGTTGAAAAAACCTCTCTCGATAATTCTTGGCCGCCTTTAAAACCAATGGAAAACAACAAGTAAAGCGAGATGAATTTTGACGCGCTCTCTGGTATTTCAAGGTCGCTTTTTACCAATACTGCAATGATACCCAGCACAAAAAACAACAATGCCGGGTTGGTGAGGTTTTCAATCAACAATGATAAATTCATACTTTTAAATTTTAGTTTACAATAATCGTAGCCGCTTTCTGCAGGCGGTCATTTATGCCGGCTCCAATACCATTATCGGGCAAAAATGTGCAAATGATATAATCGAGCGACGCATTATCAAGTTCATACAGCGCATTATACAGATTGTATGCCGCTTCATTCATGTCGCCTGTAGCGCTCAAATTGCGCTCCATACTTATTTCTGGCGGCGTCAATTGATCGCCAAACGACAGCATACCGAGCGCCTTGCCCCGGTACATTTTCACTGTTTCGGGTAGGCTGTTGGTCAGTATTACCTGCGTATTGGGTGCATAGTGCTTTTTAAACATGCCGGGAGCAATAGCGCCCGCAAGCCGCGAAACGGGAACTACCTCTACCCCCATACTGCGCAAGTCGGTTTCAGATACCGCCCCAGATCTATATACCACTATTCTGTCATCTTCCAATCCTACTATAGTCGACTCAATGCCGCGTTTGCAGCTTCCGCCATCCAATATGTAGGGTATCTTACCGCCCAATTGCATTTGTACGTGGGAAGGGCGTGTAGGACTGATACTCATAAACGTATTAGCGCTGGGAGCAGCAAGTGGAAACTTTACCTTACGTAGTAACGCTAATGTAAGCGCACTGTCAGGGATACGTATAGCAACTGTATTTTGTCCGGCAGATACGAGCGAACTGACAACCGGCTTTTTAGGCAGTATTATAGTTAGCGGCCCGGGACTAAACGCTTCAAATAGCTTGTACGCCAACTCGGGCGTATGCGCTACTATGCCGCTCAATTGTTCGGTAGCATGTATATGCACTATCAGCGGATTATTGGCAGGTCTTTTCTTCGTTTCAAAAATGCTGGCTACAGCAGCTTCGTTTAGCGCATTACCCGCCAATCCATAAACCGTTTCTGTAGGTATTGCCACCAATAGCCCCTGTTCGAGCAACATGGCCGCTTTGTCTATATCCTTACCAATTTCGGTATTGTATGCTGAGTTCATAAGTTACTATTAAATGTACTGGCGTATATTCAGTTCCGGATCAGTTGTAGTTAGCGGCATTAATGCCAAAACATAAACCACGCCACAAAGATAGCTAAACAATCTAAAATAATAGCTTTACTATCTTTTTTGATTGTAAAAATATTTTTGAGCAGAAATACGTATCAGCAGTTAATACACGACGAAGAAGTTTGGCGAACCGGGACGTTCAGTACTGTGTATTTTGTAACTTTATTGCCAAAAATAAATTACATGGCCAACTTACTGCCGCAAGATGTAGGCATAGACACATTATGTATTCATGGCGGGCATACGTCGGAAAGCAATCGGGCGCACCTCACGCCAATTTACGCATCCAGCACCTACACCTTCGAAACCGCGGAGCAAGCCATTGCGGTATTTAAAGGCGATGAAAAAGGGTACATCTATGGCCGGTGGGGAAACCCAACAATAACTGAGGCCGAAGAAAAAATAGCCATGCTTGAGGCGCACGGACTTAAAGATGCAGACGGTAGCCCGTTGCAGCTCAAAGCCATTTTACATTCATCTGGTATGGCCGCCATATGCACTATGCTGATGGGTAACGTAAAAGCAGGACAAAAAGTAATAACGCATCAATCGCTCTATGGCGGCACTCACGAGCTGGTTGAAAAAATACTGCCCGACCTGGGCATCGATTCCGTAATTGTTGATTTCCACGACTTACATGAAGTAGAGAAAGCCTTAAAAGCCGACGATACTATTGCGCTAATGCATATAGAAACGCCCGCAAACCCAACGTTGCAGTGTGTAGATATGGAGGCGCTGGCAGCATTGGGCAAACGTTATGGACTGGTGGTTTGCGCCGACAACACCTTTGCTACGCCCTACCTGCAACAGCCGTTTAAGTATGCCGTAGATTACGTAATGCACTCTACCACAAAATTCCTAAACGGACATGGAACAGCTATAGGCGGCGTACTTGTGGGCAGAGACCTAAATAACATGAACAAAGGCATAACCAAAATGCACCGGCTGCTAGGCGGTAACAGCAATGCGTTCGATGCGTTTCTGCTGATAAATGGTTTGCGCACCTTTGCACTACGCATGGAGCGTCATTGCGCTAATGCTATGGCTGTGGCCAATTTCCTGAATGAGAGTCCAATGGTGGAGCGGGTAAATTATCTCGGACTTAGCTCGCATCCCGATTATGCTATTGCCCAAAAACAAATGCGTCATGCAGGCGCCATGCTGAGTTTTGAGCTAAAGGGCGGTTTTGAAGCTGGCGTCAATTTCATCAATCAACTACAATTGTGCACTAATGCAGTATCGCTTGGCACATGCGATACGCTCGTATGTCATGCGGCGTCGTCTACCCACATGGGCGTGCCTCGCGACAAACGTATAGCATTCGGCATTACCGACGGACTAATACGCATGAGCGTAGGCATGGAAAACATAAACGATATTATTAACGATCTCACACAGGCTATCAGCTAAAACTAACTATAACCATGCATAACCACAGCGCTACGAAAATTGATATACACACCCACATAATGCCCGAACATATCCCAAACTGGTTTCAGAAATTTGGATATGGCGAGTTTATCAGACTGGAACATCACAAACCCTGCTGCGCACGCATGATAAAGGGCGACAAAGTGTTTCGGGAAATTGACCAAAACTGCTGGGATCCTCACACTCGCGTTAAGGAAATGGACATGACGGAAGTAGGCATGCAGGTGTTATCTACTATACCGGTATTGTTCAACTATTTTGCAAAACCAGAACATGCACTTGAAACCTCGCGATTCTTCAACGATCATATTGCTCAATGTGTAGAAAATCACCCTAACAGATTTTTGGGTATTGGCACAGCGCCAATGCAAGATGTAGATACGGCCATCCGCGAAATGGAACGTTGTGTAACAGAACTGAAAATGCCAGGACTGGAAATAGGCTCTAATATCAATACAAAAAATCTTAGCGATCCATCATTCTACCCTTTTTGGGAAGCGGCGGAGCAACTGGGCTGCAGTATTTTTGTGCACCCATGGGAAATGATGGGCGAAAACGATATGCAACGATATTGGCTTCCCTGGCTTGTAGGGATGCCTGCCGAAACCAGCAGAGCCAT
>CAZLPE010000036.1:16259-22526 GCA_964561325.1 uncultured Flavipsychrobacter sp. | reverse complement strand
TTTCGCATATACTAAGAAGCCGTGATCTATCGACTCACGGCTTCTTAGTATAACTAGCTTATTGTCGCTGGTAACAACCAATATCAACCCCGGAACCCGGGCGTATATTGCCATCTAAATCATTCACTACACCGGGCACGCTAATACCCTTACCTAAGGCGGGTGAAGCAGACTGTAAATGAAAGTCGCCAATGGCAGTGTTTACAAATAGCGGGTCGTACTTAAATGTGGGCGCCTGACTAACAATACAATTATTCATCTGTACAAAAGGCTCAATACGCGTACCCATATTCAGCAAGCAATTGTTGAACTTCAATGTTGCGGTAGCGCCCTTGAGCGAGTCGCAAATTGTTTCTCCACTATCCAAGGTACCATATACAATACAGTTGGTAAGTACAGCATACAGATCGCCGGGATTCCAGGTACCGTCGCCATTATTGAAATAATTTAGTATAGCCACAGTGCCATTAGTGGCATGTGATATAGCGCCCGAACCATAATTGGCAAATGTGCAATTTGTAATTGAATCAAAACCGCCTTTAATAACAGCGAGCGCCTGAGCGCCGGTAGTATGCACTAAACAATTTGTGGCAACTACATTGCCCTGCATACTTAGTATGCCGTAACCAATTGAGTTTTTTACAGTAGAATTTTTAATGACCAGTAATGCCGCTGTATCAACCTCGATGGCTGCCGACGGTATACCATAGTTGTAATACCGGGTAGAACCACCGCAATTCTTTATTACGGCATCCTTTATATTTCCCAAACCGCCGGGCACAAGGTATATCCCCCCCCATTCGCCCGGATAACCTATGTAGCCGAAATATGCCCTATCCAGTCTATCGCCCTGAAATACCACACTATCGCGCTCTGTTTTGTTATCCTGACCTACATTAAATTCTCCGTATACAAAAAAACGTGCGTCCTGATGCATATACACTCTGCAACCATGCGGAATATTCAATTTCCCCCTCGGACCAACAACACAGGAATGAAGTACTACGTATGGTTTATCGGTCAGCCATGTTACGTTGCTGTATATGCTATCGCTAACAACATAATGTGCATTTTGTCCGTATGCGGTAAAGGGCACCGTGAACTGTTTTCCGTTTAACGTTGCAACAAGCTCGTCTGTTACCAGAAATGGAGTGAGTGTATCCGTAGGGTTAATATTTACTGTTGCAAATACATAAATACTATCGTGCGGCGGAATTTTCAGGTTAGATATATTATTGCCTTCAAAACCGTTTACGTTTAAATGAAAAAAAGAGCTTGCGCCGTTCCTTAGTTGCACTGAACTAACCACTATTTCCTGACTCTGTTTATTATATATAAGCAATCCAGAAGTATAGCTACCCGCTGCCGTAAAAACAGTATCGAAAGCTAAGGTGTCGGTAGAAAAAGTCAATACTCCACCGGTAGCCAGCGTCTTATCCTTTTTACACGAAGGCTGAAGTAATAGGAATATTGCCGCAACAACTAAAAAAAAGAAACTCTTCACGCTCAAATTCATTATCAATGGTTGTGGTGTAAAAATAGCAAAGTGTAGTGATAACCGATTCAGGCAAAAATTTAATAATTATCAGGATAACGCAAAATAACCACAATTGGTATTTACCAAGTCAATACGCCATAACAAACGGTATTGAAACGAGCGCTTGTAAGCGGTAATCTACACCTTGCCAATTTACTTATATCACTACAAAATAACTGTAAGCTATAAATAACACGAAAGGCTACCATCAGGTAGCCTTTCGCTATTGTTAATAAGTAATTCAATTATTGCTCTATAACTACGTGGAATACTTTCTTATCTGTAGCTGAATGAACACTCAAGATGTACATACCGCTCGACAGATTATTAGGTAAAGTAACACGCTCGTTAATTGTGCCATTATGAGTCATGATGCTATTGGTATAAACTACCTGACCAAGCAAATTAGCTACTTCAAGCGTTACTTCCTTATCGTCAGTTACGTTGATATTACCTTTTACAACGAATGCGCCTTTACTTGGGTTGGGCATTACGCTGAGGTTAGTAATAGCGCCAGCAACTTGCTCAACACCTACATTACGCAAGTAGATAGTGATGTCTTGAGAAGTAGTTACGCCGCCGCATGGATCCATACGTGTTACATCGCAACGAACAACATCGTTGTTGAAGATGGTATCGCATATAAATCTTGCATTTGTTGCACCGCGAACTTTAGCGCCATTGATATACCACTGATAAGTGATATCTACAACGCTACCTACTACTACAGCTCTCAATGTATCGCGAACGCCTACGCCAATAACTGTATCCATGTGAGAAGTGATAGTAAACACTGGAGCAGTAGCAGACTGAATAGTCATCAACAGGTTGTTGCTGTATACTGTATCATTTGTACGACAAACCTGATTGCTGATCAATCTGAAGATCATCACATCGCCATTTGCTGGTATAAAGCTGATTGTTTTTCCTGTACCTACTTCGATACCGTTTTTCAACCAAGTGTAAGAAGGCGCTGTTCCTTCGTTAAGTGTAGTAGCTGTAAACGTCACATTAGTGCCGGGGCATATAGCAGTTCCAACATTTGATGTAATATCAGCTTCTGGTAAAACATAGCTGCGTAAGCTCATCACCATTGCGCTGCTCGCAGATGGAGTAGATGGACATGTTGCGCTGCTGGTCATTGTTGCGGCTACTGTGTCGCCGTTGGCGGGCACATAGCTGAATGTATTAGATCCGCCCATGTATACGCCATTTACCATCCACTGATATACTGGCGTTGAACCGCCGTTTACTGGTGTTGCGGTGAAATGTGCTACAACTCCTGGACAAACAAGAGCGCCCATATCTGATGATACTGTTACAGCAGGAGTTACCAATGGAGTAACAGCAATATTTGCAGTACCAGTCATAACGTTGTTGCAACCGGTTGTAGTGTTAGTACCAACTATTGTGTAAGTACCTGCCGCTGTATTTAAACCAAAGTTCAGCGAAGCTCCTGTACCGCCTATTGGCAAACCAACAGCAGTTGTTCCGTTGTACAATTGGTAGTTATTTCCTAAACCAGAAGCAAGTAAAGAGATGTTAACACCTGCTCCGCCTTCGCAGTAGCTACCGCCGCCTGTTACAGTGTAAGCAACCGGCAAAGCGTTAACGTTAACAGTCGCGCTTGCAGTCATGTTATTTACGCAGGTTGTTACAGGGTTTGTAGCAATTACTGTGTAAACGCCTGCGTCTGTTTTAGCGCCAAAATCGATAGCTGAACCTGTTCCGGTAACTGGACTGCCAACTGGATTGATACCGTTGTACAACTGATATTTAATTCCTGAAGTAGAACCAGTAAGACGAACATGCACGCCAGAGCCGCCATCGCAGAAGCTACCGCCGCCGGTAACTGTATAAGGTGTTGGCAATGATACTGGAGTAATTGTAGCTGAACCAACCATTGTATTAACGCAAGATGTTATTGGGTTGATAGCAGATACTGTATAAGAACCGCCTGCAGTCTGTACGCCAAAGTCAATATCAGAACCTGTGTTGCCGGGTACTAATCCGCCAACGCGTGTTGTACCGTTCCACAATTGATAGCTGATTCCTGTAACAGAACCCATCAAACCAACGTGAACGCCTGTACCGCCAGTGCAATAGTTGCCGCCGCCGGTAACCAATTGCAATGCTGGTAATGGATTAACAGTTATTATACCGCTATCAGCCATTAATGAGCTACAAGTGTTTGTTGCATTGATCGCCATTACTTTGTAAGTGCCTGCCGCTGTCTGCAAACCAAAACCGATAGAACCGCCTGTACCATTTACCAATGCGCCAACCGGAGTTGAACCATTGTACAACTGATAGTTGATGCCTGTATTAGAACCGCTAACGCTTATGCTAACACCAGAACCGCCAGCGCAGTATTGACCGCCGCCTGTAACATTATATACAGCAGGTAATGGGTTGATTGCAATTGTTGCGTTACCAGTCATTTGTTTTGTGCAATTCGTAGTGTTATTTGTTGCAATAACTGTATACACTCCGGGAGCTGTTTGCGCGCCAAAATCGAGCGACACACCAGAACCATTTAAAGGACCGCCTACATAAACAGAACCATTTCTGATTAACTGGTAGCTAACGCCCACCTGAGAGCCTGCTACACCAACACGTAAACCAGAACCGCCAGCGCAGTAGCTACCGCTTCCGGTAACGCTGTATGCTGTTGGCAACGGATTAACAACTACATCTACTGTGTTTGCCATTGTGTTTACACAACCTGTTGCGCTGTTGGTAGCTTCTACATGGTAGTTGCCGGCAACTGTTTGCAAACCGAAATCGTATGGAGTGTTTGTTCCTGCGGTAACTCCGCCAACTATTGATGTACCTCTGTACAATTGATAGTTAATACCAAGATTTGAATAGTTAAGACCAACGTGTACACCGCCGCTGCCTGCGCAATAGCTGCCATCGCCGCTTATAGTAACCGTATGCGCATCTGGCAATGGGTTAACTAAGATTGTAGCATTACCAGCCATTTCGCTTTGACAAGTAGTAAGTGTATTAGTTGCGATAATAGTATAAACACCTGTATCGAAGCGAGCGCCAAAATCGAGCGCACTGCCAGTACCAATTATTGGGGTCATTGAAGGAGCGCCCATATACATTACTTGATACTCGATGCCGGTTTGAGAAGGAGACATACGCACATGAGATCCAGCGCCGCCTGCGCAATAGTTACCGTCGCCTGTTACAGTTTCGATAATAGGCAGTGGGTTAACAATGATGCGAGCAGATCCAGTCATATTGTTTCTGCAACCAGTAAGCTGATCGATACCAACAACAGTGTATACGCCATCAGCAAAATGCGAATCCATATCTACTATGCCGCCATTACCTGGTATGCGCAAGCCAATTGGCGTTGCACCCATGTACAATTGGTAGTCGATACCAAAATCAGATGGTGAAACGTTGATGTTCACTCCTGCAGCGCCGAAACAACGGCTACCGCCCGGAGAAACTGCATAAGGCGCTGGCAATGGATCGATAACCACGTCTACACTGTTAGCCATGTCTATAGCGCAGCCTGTAGCTACGTTTGTAGCGCGTACAAAATAAGTGCCTGATGGTACGATAGGACCGAAATCAAGCGCTGAGCTTGAACCTGTTCTTGGGCTGCCAACTGTAGTTCCTGTAAGTGGAACACCATTCCATAACTGGTAGCTAATGCCTGGCACTGAATTATCCAAGCCTACGTTAGCGCCAATACCGCCTGCGCAATAGTGACCCATATTAGCAACAGTAACGTTCTGTACCGCTGGTAGTGGATTGATAGTGATAGTAGCGCTACCAGCCATGTTCTGTGAACAACCGGTAGAAATGTTGTATGCCAATACGGTATAAACGCCGGCATCCATAATTGCTGGCCAAGTGATTGCGCCTCCTGTCCCAAAAGTAGCGCTGCCGTATGCAGTAGTACCATTTTGATACAATTGATAGCTAATTCCTACTTCTGAGTTGTCAATATTAATATCAAGACCTGTACCGTCGGCACACATAGAGCCGCCGCCAGAAACGTTATAAATATTTGGGAGAGGACTGATGGTTACATTTACGCCGCCAGTCATAGAACGTGTACAACCTGTAGTAGCGTTTGTAGCCACAACAGAGTAGCTACCTGCAGGTGTGAGCGATCCATAATCTATCGCGCCTGCTGTACCGGCTGTAAGTCCGCCCATTGTAGTTGAGTTGTTATACAATTGGTAGTTGACGCCAATTTGAGAACCTGCAAGTAATACGCGCACACCAGAACCGCCTGTGCAATAGCTTGTGGGGCTTGTGGCAATGAGCGAGAATAAAGTTGGCAACGCATTTACTCGCAATGCAGTTGTTGATGCGCAACCCGTAGAGGAGAGTGTGTAAGAAATTGTTGTGGTACCGGGGGTAACACCTGAAACAATACCAGTACCTGCTCCAACAGTCGCAACGCCAACACCAGCGCTCGACCATGTACCGCCGGTGGTGGTATTGAATAATGTTGTTGTGCTGCTTTGGCAAACAGCCGCTGTACCGGTAATCAAATCGGGAGCAGCGTTAACTGTAGTGGTTCTAACTGTATAGCATGTAGTTGGCAAAGTATAGGTAATGGTTGGATTACCAGCTGAAATACCAGTAAGCACGCCAGAAGTACTACCTATTGTTGCCTGAAATGTATTGCTAGAACTCCATACACCGCCGGGAGACAATGTGTTAGTTAACGTAGTAGAAGTGTTAGCGCATAATGT
>CAZLPE010000036.1:13768-16159 GCA_964561325.1 uncultured Flavipsychrobacter sp. | reverse complement strand
ACGAAACAAAGTGTAGTGATTGTTATCTGTCCATTGCCCGTGTTGCCTACGCTTGATGTAGTTGCGCTACCGGCGCTGAATGAACCGCCGCCGCCGCCTGCAAAAAATGCGCCGCTTCCCGCATCGCTTCCTGCACCGCCGCCGCTATAGCCGCCGCCGCCGCCGCCGCCAACCGCTCCGCAACGACCTTGAGAACCGCCGCCGCCGCCAAAGCCGCCGCTGCCGTTAGATCCGGCAGAACCGCTGAATGCGCCGCCTGCGCCGCCCGCCAAAGGTCTTGTACCGCCCTGCGATACTACGCCGCCGCAGTTATAGTTACCGTTCGCGCCATTTGAAAGCCATCCTGCGCCGCCACCGGCATAATAGGTGTGCGATGGAGCAGTGCCGCCGTTGCCGCTTACACCGCCGCCGCCTACACCGGCGCGACCCTGAGTGCCATTGGCTGTTGTCACAGCATCAACGCCTGCATTTGTCGTACCGCTTAAACCCGCGCCGCCGCCGCCGCCTGCCGCAATCAACAAGCTGCTTGAAGCATTATCCCAAACAAACGAACCGCCGCCGCCGCCGCCAGTGTTTGATGCGTTCTGACCAGAGCCGCCAACCAAAACCTTAAGTACCTGACCCGGTGTAACCGTAAAAGTACCTGTCATAATAGCTCCCAAACCTCCCGAACCGGCGCTCGATGAACCACCTTGCGCACCTGCGGCTGAGATCTGAATTAACGTCATCCCTGCAGGTACCGTGTAGTTGGCAATGCTCCCCGAATAGGCAAACACTGACGTTTGTGCAGAAGAATTCGAGCTACACCCAAATACCACCAGTAAAAGGATGGACAGTTTTTTAAGGAAAAGTTTTTTCATAAAAAGATGACTTTTAGAAAATAATGGACAAAATAAGTACTATAACCAAAAACTAAAACCGTAGTAAGCCAATACCTTTATTTACTGCTTTTTAAAGGACTTCCATAATTACAACTGCCCATTTTTATTTTTTGGACAACCATAATCATGAAAAAAATATTAACTCGCAACAATAATAGGCAATTAAAGGTAAATTTAACGAAATTAATCGCTAAAAATAGCCGATAGTTACAAAAATAATTTTCCACAATATTTTCAGGATATTACTTTTGAGTGAAATTTCTGAAAACGCATCGTTTTGCACAAGTTATCAACACGAACGGCTTATCGTTGGTCTATTTTCACCCATCTTTCGAATTTCTTTTCTCCGAAAACCTGACTAGACATTATTTGTCGTTACTAATTGATTTTGAACCCAACACCGCTCTCGTTGCCTTTCACAGAATCATTTTGCAGTTTAATTACAAACTGATAACAAATGCTGTTGTACCTTTGAAATACATAATAATACCGGGATGCCTTACCCTAAACTTATTGTTACGATAACCACCGCTTCCATTTTGTTGTTTTTGTCTTGCGAACAAAATAATGCCGACAGCACAAAACACCTGGATAAAACGGATACAGCAAAAGTACTTTTTTCGCCGCCCGATACCGCTACAATACCGCATGATGCGTTTGGCGACGCAGTGAGGTATGGCCGCCAGCTGATAATAAATACGGCTTACTATATAGGACCCGACGGCATTGCCGGAAAATACCTTGGCAACAGAATGAATTGTAGCAATTGCCACCTCGATGCAGGTACGAGGGCTTATGGGTTCAACTTTTTCAGTTCGCATGCCCGCTATCCTCAATATCGTGGGCGAGAAAACAGGGTGC
This sequence comes from uncultured Flavipsychrobacter sp., assembly GCA_964561325.1. Lineage (GTDB taxonomy): Bacteria > Bacteroidota > Bacteroidia > Chitinophagales > Chitinophagaceae > Nemorincola. The sequence goes on along the minus strand of CAZLPE010000036.1, from coordinate 14,417 downwards.
TGACGCTATCGGAGCGTATTAACAACTGTATTGAACGCCCACATAATGGCCGCCCCATGCCGCTGGATAGTAAAGAAATGGTGGCTATGGTAAGCTATATGAAGTGGCTGAGCGGAAATGTGCCTGTAGGACAACACGTAAAAGGCGACGAAGGCATGGAGCTGGACTACCCCACCCGACCTGCCGACCCTAATAAAGGCGCAGCCATATATGCAGAGCATTGCGCATCTTGCCACGGAGCCACAGGACAGGGTATGCTCCGTCCCGATTCGGTAGCTTTTGTGTACCCACCTCTTTGGGGCGAAAACGCTTACCAAAAGGGATCGAGTCCGCACAGGGTACTCAAGGACGCACGGTTTATTAAAGCTAATATGCCTGATAAAAAAGCATTCTGGTATAAACCATTCCTTACGGATGAACAATGCATAGATGTAGCTGCATTTATAAACGACGACCGTATACACCCACGCCCGGAAAAACGCGATAAGTCAGTACCCGATTATCCAGATATAAAGGTAAAGCCGATAGACTATGGCACAGGCCCCTACCTCGATACGTTTTCCGCCATGCAACATAAGTTTGGCCCATACAAACCAATAATTGACTACCACAAAGCACATAATATTCCAGTGGTGTTTTGATTGTTGAT
>CAZLPE010000036.1:0-13668 GCA_964561325.1 uncultured Flavipsychrobacter sp. | reverse complement strand
GGCAATTGGGGTAAAAGATGCCTTGGCAACAAAAATGATGTTAGCTCAGAAAGCTCCTTAAATACATAATGACTGTCGGCAGCGCCACGCAGATATTCAGCGCCGGTGCTACCGCCCGTACCCACGCGCTTGCCTATAGTGCGCTGCACCAAATGGATGTGCCTGTGACGCCACATAGATAGCGATTCGTCTATCTCGAGGAGCGTATTCAGCAACTCATAGGGCAGTTGCAGCAGCGGATAGTCGCGATACAACATTATGAACAACGCATTCCTACCAGCGTCGGCGCTAAACGAACGGCCTTGAGGATAGTTGGCATCGTTAACAAACATATTGTCAAAAACTTGTAGGTTGTGTGTCTCTGCGGGAGAAAGGCTATTGGCATAAGCCTCACGATATTTCAGCCAAAACTGACTTCCTGAATTTTCCAGCCAATAAGATTCGCTTTTTACAAAAGGCATCCGCTCCAACCACTGATTAAGCAATACAAGCAATGATTTTTCGTGTTCAGCATTCATCACCTTTTCCTTATCGCCCGGATCGAGCTGCGAGGTATAATAGGCCTTGCCATGACGATGCTCATAGGTGAGCCCCAGCATAGCTTCGATCATTTTAAACTGTATACTCTGAAACCCTGATGCCGGGCGCAACAAATCGCGAAAATCAAGAAAATCGAGCGGCGTCATGGTTTCCAGCACACCCATCTGCATTACCGCTACTTCCAGTATGCGGCAAATACGTTTTAGTCTGTGTACGCTGTTATAAATATCAGGCGCGCTATTCTTTATGTTGGGTTGCTTGAAAATCTCGCGTACTATGCCCAATTCATGTAATATTTGCTTAAACCACAATTCGTAGGTTTGGTGTATAATGATGAATAGCATTTCATCATCTGCCCGTATACCTTCTTTTACGCTTTCAGGCAACTGAGCGTTGAGTATTTTGTCGAGCTGCAAATATTCTTTATAATGTACCGGTGGTCGTTGTTTTTGTTCCATAACGTCAAATAAATTGTAAAATCGGGAAACGAAATATGATTTTACTCACAATTGCAAATGAGTAACCTCATTTATTTTATGGCTTTCCGTGTAAAAGCAATAAAATAAACGCACAAAAAAACACATTGCCTAATACTGCCCTGTGCTAAGCAACACAAGCGTACAGGCCTCAATGGTGTCAATACCCTTTTTCATAGCCATACGCTCCAGCTCTGTATTTTCGGTACCGGGATTGAAAATGATGCGCCTTGGCTGAAGCGACAGTATATAGTCATAATAGGGTTGTTGATTTTGGGGGTTCAGGTAGAGCGTTACAGTATCGATGTCCGAAGTACTCACTGGGGCCTTTACAATCGGCACATTTTTTACCATTCCCTCCTTATTGCCCACAGCCACTACCTCGTGGTTGTGATTCAATAATTTGATAATAGCCATATTGCTATACCTGTCGGGCTTTTCAGATGCGCCTAACACCAAAGTCTTATTTTTCATCGTTCTGTTTTTAGACTGCTCCCTGTTGAAGCAAATTTATTTATGCCATCGACATAGCCACCATTTCGGCAATATCCATCACTTTTACAGAATCTTCCTTTTCTTTGTTTTTCACACCGTCTGTAAGCATGGTCATGCAAAACGGACAGTTTGACGCTATTACTGTTGCGCCAGTCTCTAACGCTTGCTCTGATCTTTCGAAGTTGACGCGCGTCGAGCCGGCTTCTTCTTCTTTAAACATCTGCGCTCCACCGGCGCCGCAGCACATACCGTTGGTTTTGCAGCGCTTCATTTCTATAAGTTCGCTGTCAAAAGCCTGCAGCACCTCGCGCGGAGCTTCATATATGCCATTGCCTCTACCCAAATAGCAGCTATCGTGATAGGTAATTTTTTGGCCTTTGAAAGCGCCGCCGTCCTTAAGCTTTATTTTGCCTTCGTTTATCAGCTCCTGCAAAAACGTAGTATGGTGCATTACCTCATAATTGCCCCCCAAAGCCGGATACTCGTTTTTGAAAATATTGAAGCAATGCGGACAAATGGTTACTACCTTTTTTATGCCATAGGCATTCATAACATTAATATTGTTGTAGGCCATCATCTGAAAGAGGAATTCATTGCCTGCACGGCGCGCAGGGTCGCCGGTGCACATTTCTTCCTTACCTAATATGGCATACTTTACACCTACCTTATCAAGTATTTGAGCAAAAGCGCGGGTCACTTTCTGCGCTCGCTGATCGAAGCTACCTGCGCACCCCACCCAAAACAAAACTTCCGGCGTTTCGCCGCCGGCGGCATATTCAGCCATTGATTTTACTGGCATATAATTAGTTTATACAAAAATTTAAAAATTGATTGGGTAGCATTTTGCAATTATTAAACGACAATCCCCAAAATCATTCCACCTCTGTGCTCCAACCGCTTGGAATACAATTTTAATACAGAATCCCCAAACACCTACCCATTCACCCACGCATCTCTATCATCGGGGCTAAACTTCCAGGGAGCCATATTATTTTCTATGTTGCCAAACATCATGTTCCATTCCTGAGGCGCATTACTGTCGTCCATTACCAGACTACGACGCAACTGCATGATGATAGAAAGTGGGTCTATAGATACCGGGCAAGCCTCAACGCACGCCTGACAGGTTGTGCAAGCCCGCAACTCCTCTACAGTTATATAGTCGTTTATCAACGACTTGCCATCGGGCTGAAAGGTTTTATTTACGTTAATGTTTTTACCCACTTCTTCCAGTCGGTCGCGAGTATCCATCATTATTTTACGTGGGCTCAGCTTCTTACCGGTCATATTTGCCGGACAAGAGTCTGTGCATCGGCCGCACTCAGTGCATGAGTATGCATCGAGCAGATTTTTCCAGCTAAGGTCTGTTACATCCTTAGCGCCAAAATTCTTGGGTTCTACTGGCTCAGTAGGGGCTGGCGGCGCTTTATCGGGCTCCATCATGTACAGCACTTCGTTATGTATTTCCGGCATGTTTTTCACTTCGCCCTGTGGAACCAGCTTACCGTAATAAGCGTTCGGGAAAGCAAGCAACACATGCAAATGTTTAGAGTAAGGCAAGTAATTAAGAAACAAGAACACGCCTATAATGTGCAACCACCAGCAGGTGCGCTCTAACCCAATAAGGGCGCCCTGCGACATACCCGAAAAAAGCCCGGTAAGGTGACTGGAAACAAGGAACGGCGCTGTAGTATGATAATGCTCGGCTCCCTGCGCTTGCAATGCCAGATCGGCGCCATTCATTATCAATAACATACTCATCAACACGACTTCGGTTATCAATATCAGGTTGGCATCGTTTTTAGGCCAGCCATTCAGCTCGTTCATATTCAAGCGTTTCAGCTTCATAACATTGCGGCGCAGCAAAAAGATAACGCAACCTATAAGTACAAGAGCGGCCAAAACCTCGAAGAAGCCTATAAGAAATGAATACAAACCACCCAGCATAGGCGCAAACAAACGGTGTGTGCCCAATATGCCATCCAGTACTATCTCCAGAATCTCTATGTTTATGATGATAAAGCCGGCATATACAGCAAGGTGCAATACTGCAGGTAGCGGCTTCTTAAACATTTTCTTTTGCCCAAGCGCCAGCAAGACCATATTTTTCCAACGCAGGTTGCTGTTGTCGGTGAGGTCTTCATCTCTACCAAGCAATATGTTGCGGCGCAATTCCGCCACCTTTTTTGAGAAAAAATAAATGGCTGTAACTGCGCAAACTATAAACAATATTTGTTGTGCTATATGCATCCCGGGTCAATTTTAATTCGAAAATAATGGCTTTTACCGTAAGTACGAACTTTAAAAGGTCAAAGGTAAAAAGAGGACACCCAAAAGCAATTTAAAAAATATAAAAACAGCAAAAAAGACTTTTATCTTCCTATCACTATTACCTATTGAGCTTTTGCCAAACGTAAGTGCACCGCTCGGCGTTGGGTAGCCAACCATTGCCTTTTTGTGTATCTTTAACAAAAAATTGTTTACGTTTGAACTGATGAAAAAATTGCAGCTAATGAAACAAACGTTTATTTTCATAGGTGTTATCGTAATGCTTGTTTTTGGCTCAACTGCTAAAGCCCAAACAATCAGTCCGCAAGACATGGAAAAATTCAGGATAATGGAAGACTCTATGGTGCTTACTGCCGACTCCATGTATGAGGCATTCCTGCCAGATACGCACATAGCCTACTCCGAGCGGTTAGTGCGCCAACTGGTGCGTACGCTCAAAATACCCAATTCGTACTATTATCCATTCGATACGCTAAAAAAGCTCATCAATATCATCTATTCTGAGGATAATGCTTTCAAAATGTTCAATTGGGAGATAACGCCATCGCAAATCACTAAACGTTATTATGGAGCAATACAAATGCCCGGGCCAACGCTCAAACTATTTGGTCTTTTAGATTATTCAGAGCAACTCGGCAAAGGCGCTGAAGACAGCATTCTTACCAATCGTAAATGGTACGGAGCCCTGATATACCGCATAATGCCGCAGGAAGTTAGAGGCGTTAAGGTGTATACTATGTTCGGCTTCAATCAGGCCAGCCCTATTAGCAACAAAAAAGTGCTCGACCCTATGATTATAGAGCAGAATGGCGTAAGCTTCGGAGCGCCGATCTTTGATGTAGCAAGCAATGTGTTTCCAAACAGAAGAATAAACCGCTTTATTCTGGAATACAAAAAACATACTCAGGCATCTATGAACTGGGATGCAGAACGTAAAATGATCGTTTTCGACAAACTGGTATCGCAGGTAAACGACCCAAACCGCAAATACACATACGTAGCCAGCGGTCAGTACGATGGTTTTGTATGGGGCGGTGAATCGTGGATGTATCAGCGCGACATAATGCCTATTACTATTTTAAAAGACGGCGAAGCGCCCATAGGCATAGAGAACAAATAATGCAACAGAAACTAAAGCATTGCCCCCGGATACCTATTCGGGGGCTTTTTTTGCCTGTATATTGATTACTGAAACAGGCGTTCCATAGCCCACGCCTTAAGACGTGTTTCCTCCCATTCTTTTTCCGGAATGCTGTCATAGGTTATGGCGCCGCCGGTATGGTAGCAGAGATACTGCGTAGCTGCATTGTATATCAGACTACGAATAACCACATTGAAGTCAAAATCACCGGCAGGCGTGATGTAGCCAACGGCGCCCGAGTATAGCTCTCTTGCCGACTGTTCGTACTGCTCAGTAAGCTGCATTACCTTGTATTTTGGCGCTCCGGTCATGCTGCCCATAGGGAATGAGCGTCTAATAGCATCGGTGAAGACGCTACCCGGGCTGAGCTTACCGCTAATAGTAGATATCATTTGATGAACTTGAGGAAAGGTATAAATACCAAAAAGCTCATTAACCACTACCGAGCCAACCGTGCAACTGCGGGCGAGATCGTTGCGCAGCAAGTCAACTATCATAACGTTTTCTGCGCGCTCCTTCTCATCGTTTCGTAGGTCCATACGCATTTGCTCATCGGCCAGCGGCTGCTCGCTGCGGCGGGCAGTGCCTTTGATAGGCTGCGCCATAATAGTATCGCCTGCCTTACGGAGGTATCGTTCGGGGCTGGCGCATATCAGGTAGCTATCCATTAGCCTGTAGAAGGCTGCAAATGGCGCCGGAGACAACCTATTGAGCGAATTAAATGCTGCCAGCGGCTCAAGCTCAACGCCGCTACAGTAAACCTGATTGCAAAAATTGATTTCGTAACAGTCGCCTTCACGAATGTGATTGCGTAGCTTATGCACCGTATCAAGATATCGTTGCTTAGCAGCCACCGAAACAAAATCCAACTTGGGTAAACTTGTGGGTTGAACAGCAGCGATACCAAGGATTGCTTTGAACACCTCATCAGCATCGCCAAAGGTCTCAATCACAATACTTAGCTGGTCTCTGAGTATATAACAAACTGTGTCGGGTATAAAAAAGTGGGCAAGCGGAAAACCGGTCTGAAATTTGTGCCTGGAGCTAAGAGTTGGCTCAATTATGTTTTTATAGTCATAGTTGATATGCCCAAACACCCAATCCTTGTGTGAATCATGCAATTGCTGTAAAGATTCAAGCGTATCGGCGCTGCCGCCTATAGGCCCTACAGTAGCATCCTTAACAGCCAAAAGACATTCATAATCGCCCTCGGCATGACGATAATTATTGCTATCTAAATAAACAAGGATGCTGAATTGAGTAGCCCAATTCAGCATCCTTGTTTTGATTTCAGCAGCTTGCATTGCTGAAAGCCCGAAAGTTTTTTTATGTCTTTGCAAATGCCTGCAAGATTGTTTAATTAAAAATCGTCGTCGTCGTCGTCAAATCCACCGCCGCCGCCTTCAGCAAAAAATCCAAGATCTTTAAAATCATCGTCTACATCGAAATCATCAGATTTAGACGATTTTTTCTTGGGGGCTTTGCTCTTAGATTTTGGAAGGTCGAACTCTTCAAACTCTTTATCAAGATCAAAGTCGTCGTCGTCAGACTTATTGAAATCGTCATCGTCGTCATCCAGATCGTCGTCGTCGTCATCATCATCGTCGTCATCGTCTACCTTACTTTTTTTGGCAGGGGCTTTCTTCGATGCTGTTTTCTTTTTTGGAGTTTCATCAATATCGTCGTCATCATCGTCGTCATCATCCACCTTTTTTTTCTTTGAAGCTGCGGTTGCCGATTTTTTAACAACAGACTTTTTAGAAGGGGCAACTATGTCCTCATCCAAATCATCGTCATCGTCTAAATCTGCTTTCTTAGCTTTTGAGGAGGCTTTTTTAGGCGTTGATTTTGCGCTTGGTGTTGCGCTCTTTTTGCTCGCGGTCTTTTTATCGGTATTTGATTTCATAACTCTTAATCTTGATGCCGTAAAATTTTAATAGTTTGGTGAAATTGCCAAATTTTTTTTGTTCAGAAAAATATATTTTTTTTAGGAAAATGCCAATAACTGATCGCGACCTGTACCGTTAGAAACGTATGCTATCTTGGTTTGCAGGTATTGTTCTACAAACCGGCAATAGTCTTTAAACACCTGCGGCAATTCATCGTAATTACGACATTCGCTAACAGGCTTATCCCATCCGGCGAATGTTTGATACACCGGTGTAATCTCCATATCGCACACGTCGTAAGGGAACTCGTTGGTCTCTTCACCATTTACATCGTAAGCTACAGCTGCCTTTACAGGATTAAACTGATCCATTACGTCTGCTTTGGTAATAATGAGGCGTGTCACGCCGCTCAACATAACCGAGTAGCGTAGCGCTACAAGGTCTATCCAGCCGCACCGGCGCGGACGGCCCGTGGTGGCTCCAAACTCATTACCTGCCGCCCTTAACTCTGCTCCTGTTTCATCGTGCAGCTCCGTTGGAAACGGCCCGCCGCCCACACGGGTACAGTATGCTTTTGTTATGCCATATACCTCGCCAATGCGCGACGGCGCTACGCCAAGACCGCTGCATACGCCGGCAGCTATAGTATTGGATGAAGTAACAAAGGGATATGTGCCAAAATCTATATCGAGCATACTACCCTGAGCGCCTTCTGCCAACACTTTTTTACCCTCTTTCAGATGATTATCCAGCCAATATTCTGCATTTACAATTTGCAAATGCCTCATTTGTTCAACCGCCGCTAAAAACGGAGCTTCCCATGCTTGCCAGTCGACCACCTGATCGTACTGACGAAGCATTTGCAAATGCTTATTTTTTAATTTCTCGTATTTTTCCGCAAAGTTAGGACTCATGATATCGCCCACACGCAATCCATTCCTTCCGGTTTTATCCATGTAGGCAGGACCAATACCTTTAAGTGTAGAACCTATCTTTTCAGCGCCTTTAGCCAATTCGGATGCTGCATCAAGCGCACGATGCGTAGGGGTAATCAGGTGTGCCCTTTGCGAAACGAACAGACGACTCAGCAGCGACGGACACAACGGCAGTATCTTTTGGATTTCGTTCTGTAAGGTTACCGGATCTATTACCACGCCATTACCTATCAGATTGAGGCAATGCTCCTGAAAAACCCCCGATGGAATAGTGTGCAAAACCACTTTATTGCCATCTACATACAATGTATGGCCAGCGTTTGGCCCCCCCTGAAACCGGGCTATTATATCATATTTCTGAGCCAGATAGTCTACTATCTTTCCCTTGCCTTCATCGCCCCATTGCAACCCCAACAAAACATCTATCATGAAACTGCTTTTAACAAAAATTCAAAAGTAAACATCCTTAAATAAATTCCAAACAACGTTAAAACAATAAAACCTAACGGCACGTCCAGCAGTTGTTGCATTTTTTTTCGAACTCCAAAGATAATTACTCCTGACCGGTAGGTTATAATTTTTCTTTTTCTTTTTCAGGATCAAACCCCTGAAGTGTAGACATCAGTTGTTGCATAGTGCGTTGGTAGTTGTTGGCCGATCCATCCAGGAAAATCGTGTTTCCTTTACCATACTCGGCAAAATGTTTTATGGCGTCTGTCCACATCGAAAAAAGGATAAAAGAGGCGTCAAGATTGGCGCTTTCCATTTCTTTTGCAGCGCTGGCCATACCGCGCGCTACTTCTTCCCGAAACAGCGCCACACCCTGGCCGCGCATCTGCGCCGCTGTGCGTTCTGCATCAGCAGAAATTTTTATCGCGTTGCCCTCGGCTTCGGCAGCTTTAGTTTTGGTTATCAATAGCGCCTGGCCTTCATTCTCTGCGGCAGCTTTCAAATTATTGGAAGCAACCACTCGCGACATTGATTTAAGAATATCTTCGTCGAAATTGATGTCGTTAATTTGGAGATCCATCAGGTGATACCCCCACCCTTCCAATTGTATATCCAGTTGTTCCTTTACGTGATGAATGATCTCTGTGCGCAGCAATAATATCTCCGATTGCTTTTTGGTAGCTACAAAAGCCCGCACCGCGCCTTCCACCGACCGGATGAGCGCCTGCATAAAGCTGCGTTCGTCTACAAACTTAAATGCTACATTCTCTATGGTAGAACTCTCCTCGTTGAGTACGGAGTAAAGCAACATAGCAGTAAAATATACATTTGCCTGATCTTGTGAAATTGCCTGAAACTTCAATTCAATAGACCGGTTCTGATAGGATATACGCTTAAATATTTGCTCTATTACAGGTATACGGAAGTTAAGTCCGGGATGCAGTATACGCCTGAACTTGCCAAACACTGTAATGACAGCGACTGTACCCTGCTGCACAGTAACAAAACTCATAGTTAGTACCGCACCTACTATAAGCGCGAAAACAATAGCACCCATACCCATAATTTTATATTTACTGGAAATGTACAATTTTATTTTCGAAGTTACCACGACACAGTTACTTACTTTGCTGGCTGTATGCCATATTTATTTGCTAAAAACAAAAATTGACCGCTATTTTTGGAGTTTGAAAAAAAGCAGGTTATGACCAAGTTAGTGTTGGATAATAATGCAATGCAGGAAGACTTTTTTGAGGGTTCGGCGCTGATTGGAATAGTAACAGCTCAACCGGGCTACCGTTTTTGCTGGATGTTAAACAAGCACTTTGACATCAACCTGATTCGCGACCCCGAACACGATATCTGTATGAGCAACAAGAACGGAGTCAAAAATTACTTCCCAATCTATGAGTACCAAATACCCAATAGTCATCAAAAATACCTGTTGTACAAATTAAAAGACGGAGCCGCATGCCTGCTGCCAGAGGCAAAAAAGATAGACTATTTGTGGCTGGTGCAAACTGCCAAACCCGAAGACGACGCAAAATGGATAATTAAAGAGCTGCAAAAATTTCCGGAAATACAGTTGGCTATATCGCTCGATCCGGCACAGATAAAAACATTAAGCAATCTGCTGATATAAATTATAGCCATGGTAGTGGCTATGAAACGACTTATAGATATACTTTTAGCATGTCTTCAAATAAATCACATTGCCGAGCATTTTTAAGATAGCCAGATTTTACCAACACAACTGCAAACCGCTTAGTCTGAAAAACGCGCTAAAAAGCAGCGCAAAGGCACATTTTATTAATTAGCATCTACCGCCGATTAACCATTATTAACGTTATTCACATCAAAAAAATCAGGCAAACTGACAACTTTTGTTATTTTTGTCGCCTGTCTAATATTATAACATGAACTATCGTAAAGTCAACAACCTTGTCGGTTGGATTACCGGAGCTATCGCTTTTATCGTTTACCTGCTTACAATGGAGCGCACAACCAGCTTTTGGGATTGCGGCGAGTTTCTTTCCTGCGCCTACAAACTGGAAGTAGGTCACTCACCGGGGGCGCCATTCTTCGCCATGGTTCAGCGTATATTCGCTCTTTTTGCCGGCGGCGAAACGGCTACAGGCGGACCATCTGTAAATGCGGCGGCAGCCATCAACTCATTGTCTGCGTTGAACACGGCGTTGTCTATTTTATTCCTGTTCTGGATTATCACTCACTTTGCTAAAAAACTGGTAGCGCCCAATACGGCAGAGCCTACCGGCAACGAAGTAGCCCAGATAATGGGCGCCGGCCTTGTAGGTGCGCTGGCCTGTACTTTTTCCGACAGTATCTGGTTTTCTGCTGTTGAGGCCGAGGTTTATGCAACATCTTCTTTCTTTACAGCCGTAACTTTTTGGGCTATATTGAAATGGGAACACGTAGCCGACAATAAGTATGCCGACAGATGGCTTGTATTGATAGCATATCTGGTAGGTATTTCTGTCTGCGTCCACTTGCTCAACTTGCTTACTATACCGGCATTAGCTATGGTATATTATTTCCGCCGCTACAAGGCTACCCCTGTGGGCACTGCTGTTGCATTTGTAATGGGTTGTGTAGTGCTCGCATTCGTTCAGTTTGGCGTTATACAGTACATCCCCCGTATTGCATCTAAATTCGACATTTTCTTTACTAATAGCTTCGGCGCTTCGTTCGATACCGGATCTATTATTTTCCTTTTATTGTTGGCCGGCCTTCTTGCTGCACTACTGCTTTTTGCCAAAAACAAAAAATACTACGTAATGCATACCGGCGTGTTGTGCGTTATTTTCATTGTTATCGGTTACTCAAGCTATTTTTCTGCCATTATTCGCTCTCGCGCAGACGTGCCGATCGATATGACCAATCCAGACAACCCGATCACTTTCCTCGATTACGTAAACCGCGAACAGTTTGGCCAGCAGCCATTGCTTTTTGGTCCATACTACACCAGCCAATACGAATCGGTGGATGAAAAAGGTAAAATATATGCTCAGGTAAAGGAAAATGGGAAAGACAAATATGAAGTAGTAGGTCGCAAATTTGAACCCGTTTACGGCGGCGATCAATCGCACTTCTTCCCAAGAATTTATGACGGCAACGACCCCAACCACGTGAACTACTACCGTAGCTTCTTGGGTCTTGGTCCGAAAGACGAACCTACAAGCGCCGACAACCTGAAGTATTTTGTAGGCTATCAGATGAACTGGATGTGGCTTCGCTTCTTCATGTGGAACTTTGCTGGTCGCCAAAACGACTTTGAAGGCCAGGGCGACCCACAAAGAGGTAACTGGATTTCAGGTATTCCTGTTATTGACCAAATGAGAGGTCTGGGTAACACCGACAACATGGGGAGCGGCTATAGCGACAACGGAGCGCACAACAAGCTCTACTTCCTACCGCTTATACTGGGCATAATAGGTATTATCTACCAATTTAAACGCAACAAACAAGACGGTATAATCGTCCTGACATTGTTCTTCTTTACCGGAGCCGCTATAGGAATTTACCTGAATATGCCGCCGCTGCAGCCCCGCGAACGCGACTATGCATTTGCCGGCTGTACGTATACATTCACTATATGGATAGGCTTGGGTGTGCTAATGGTATACCAATGGCTGAAAACCCTGAGTCCAAGCCCCGCGATGGTATATGTATCAATAGCATTGTGCCTGACGGCAGTGCCCGCCTTGATGGGCTTTGTAGAATGGGACGACCACGACAGATCGCACAAAACACTGGCGCGCACCGTGGCCTACAACACACTTTCGTGCTGCGAGAAAAATGCTGTGCTGTTCACCTTCGGCGACAACCAAACTTACCCGCTGTGGTATATACAGGAAGTGGAAGGATTTAGAAAAGATGTGCGTATCATCAACACCAGCCTTTTGGGTATAGACTGGTATATAGACCAGCTCAACTACAAAATAAATGATGCGGATGCAGTGCCTATGATTTGGAAAAAAGACGACTACATAGGCGACCACCACAACTATATTGGCTACAATCAAAATCCACAATTGCCTGCCGATAAATTCTTTAACCTAACAGACATCTGTAAGTTTATTATCAGCAAAGACCCGGCCAATATGGGTATGACGCGCGGCTCTGAACCTGTGAATTACATACCGGCTAAAAACTTCTTTACTCCATCTCCTTCTAAAGAAGAACTGGTGGCAAGAGGTCTTGCTAAAGCAGAAGACACGGCAAGAATCATTACCGACATGAAGTTCACGTACCCAAAAAATGCAGCCACCAAAAGCGACCTGGCGATACTGAACATTATTGCCGCCGTGGCCAACGAAGGTTGGAAACGTCCTCTGTATTTTGACGCAGGACTGCGCTCTGGCGACTATGGCGGAACAGGTGAATACCTGCAAATGGAAGGCAATGTATACCGCTTGATGCCATACAAATATGCTGATGCCGGTAAAGTGAACAGAGAAGTGCTGGGCACGATAAACACAGACAAGAGCTACAAACTGTTTATGGATACGTACCTGTGGGGCGGAAGCGAAAGAAACGACGTTTATTTTGACGAACCTAACCGTCACGAACTGGTAACTTACCGTATGGACGCATCGTTCCTTGCTAACCAACTGGTAGCCGAAGGCAAAAAAGAGAAAGCAGTACAAGTACTGGATAAAGTAATGGCTAATGTAAGCGAACATGCCTATGCCTACGACTACACTGCCTACTTTATGGCTGCTGCATATTACAGAGCTGGCGCAGTAGCAAAAGGCGACAGCCTGAGCATGAAGCTGACGCGCAATGCAGAACAATATGTAAACTGGATAGCAACACTGAACGACGAAGGCAGAGGATCTATGGCCGACGAAGTGAAACAACAATTCCAGATTATGCAGAACCTCAGCACCACTGCATACCAGGCCGGGGATTCAATAACTGCTAAACGCATATTTGAGAAAATACAAACAATTGGCCCTAAGGTTAAAGACCTACTCAATACACGCAGTATGCCGCAAGGCGCTGCTGAAGAGGAATAATCTAAGCCGAAAAATACCCAGAACTGCCTTCCTACGGGGAGGCAGTTTTTTTTATGTAGGCTACCGCCAGAAAATACTTTTGCAACCAAGAGCTGCATAACACCAATTGGCGTTCCTAATTCGGCATATTCCAACACATAAACAGGTTTGTATTTGTGCTTAAAATGCAACTGAAATAATGGGTTTTGCTTTGCCGGTAAAAAGCCCGAACGGGCTTAAACTAATAATAGCTCAGGGAGCATCCCAGGGTAATAAATATACACCACATCAACCCGGAACGGGTTGAACTTGAAGGGATGATATGGATTTTTAGTTACCCATACCACTCAACACCTTCGGCGTTGGAACTCATTTTCCTCATTACCGGAGGCTTCACCTCCGGCTATTAAAATTTTAGCCCATTCGGGCTAAGTA
>CAZLPE010000035.1:24924-31953 GCA_964561325.1 uncultured Flavipsychrobacter sp. | reverse complement strand
AAGCGCATTCTAAAACAACGCAAAATAATGCGAAAATTAAGATTACCGAAACGAACAGACCATAAACACAAAAAATTTATTTATCCATTCGACGACCACCGTTTAAAATACTGCATAGCAATGGGAACGACCGCGTGGGCTACATATCGCTTACTTAATGTTGGCGGCAAAATCAATCAGCAACTTCGTAACCGAACCGATATTAGTAAGCGACACCTCCGACGGTAAATCGAAGACATCATGGTAATAGCCTGCGCCGCCATTAGAATAAATAAAAAACGATGGCACCCCTGCTTTGGTAAAATAGTAGTGATCGCTATTGGCCGCCGTACCTCTCGACTTTATCTCCGGCAGATATTGCATTTTCTCATTTATCGACAATAAAGAACTGAACGCATCTGGAAACTCTGTTGCATTTACCACCGTCACGCCGCGCGATGCATCGCCCATAATGTCTATGTTTACTAAAAACTTAATGCTGGCAAGCGGAAACATGGGATGCCAAACAAACCACTCCGAACCAATAAGACCTGCTTCTTCTCCGGCAAATGCTATAAAGACAATAGAGTAATGAGGTGGATGCTTCGAAAAATAGTTGGCCAATGACAACATCATTGCTGTTCCGCTGGCGTTATCACTCGCGCCCGGAAAGGTTGCGCTATCCCCCATCATACCAAGGTGATCGTAATGCGCCGAAAAAACAATGAAACTGTCTTTCACTTCGCCCGGTATCATACCTACTAAATTCTCATTTCTTACCTTAGGTTCAAAAACAGCGTTAACATCTACGCTAAGCGTTTTCATTTTCTTTGGTAGCGCATCCTCTTTCACATAAAAAACGGTCGCGTCCATAGCTTCGCGACTTACGCCCCACATCAGTTTATCATCCTTAGCTATTATATACACGCCCTTGGGAAGCATTTTTACAAATTTATCCTTCCTTATATCCAGCGCCTCGCAAAATTTATCTAAGTGCTCAAACGAATAGGCATGATTTGTTTCGAACGATGCAACCAATTTATTCCATTTGGAAGTATCGTCTACTTTCTTCAAATCCAATGAACTCAGTATCATATTTTCCGCAGTGTACGACGAGCTGGCGGGATCTATCATAAAATCTGCTCCGGGCGATAAACGTGTTTCGTTTATTTTCAGCTCCACTTTTCCCGGAAATGTGTTTACCGGAAAATCAAACGCCTGCGCCATCGGCCCATCCTTCACAATTGGCTGTAGCTTATACTCCTTAAATTTCTTTAAAATGTATTTTGCCGCCGAATCTTTACCTCCCAACACATAGCCTCTGCCATGCATATCTTTACCAGCAAGTAGCTCAATCTGGTTTTGCAGCCATTGTTTTTCTGTAAGAATCCTTTTTTGTGCGCTTGCGCCTGAGGCAAAGACCAAAAACACTGCGACTAATAAACCCGATAACTTATTCATACTTTGTCAATAAATGGTAAACTGTATCCCAAACAGCCGGAACATTCTTACAAACGCAAAATAATTACATTATAGCTACAATTCGGCTTAAATGTTCGTATTTTTTTGAATTCACCCTGCCATTTTACATATCGTTAGGCAATTTCAGTTACTATTTGTGCTTTATCTCAGCAGCATAACCCAATGACGCATAGTCAATAAACGAAATACCTCAAGCTTCCAGATACATACTGAAGTAGCGCAAGATTCACATTAAAAATAAAACGCCTGAAATTTCATAAACATAGCATTTTTGTGCATTAGGTTCTTTTTGAGCTTAAATTAGCTAACTACAGTTGAAAACAGTAAAAGCAGTAGAGCAACCAATCAAATTAAAATTATCAAACACATTTACCTTTTATCAAAAAATCGACAAAAAAATTAGGCTGCAACAAAAAATACTGTAGATTTGCATAAAATTGAATATTATGTCGTCTTTACGTTTTCAAGCCCTGCAGGCGCTTGCTGCAGGCGAGGAGAAAAAAATCTCCGGCTACGGCGAAAAGAAAATTACCGCCATTTTCGGTAGCAATGTATTTAGTGGACGCACCATGCGCGAATACCTGAGCGACGAGGCCTACAAAAGCCTGATGAACTCAGCAAAATCGGGTATGCGCGTAGACCGTAAAATGGCCGACCAAGTAGCCGCAGGTATGAAAGCCTGGGCTGAAGGCCGTGGCGTAACC
This sequence comes from uncultured Flavipsychrobacter sp., assembly GCA_964561325.1. Taxonomy (GTDB): domain Bacteria; phylum Bacteroidota; class Bacteroidia; order Chitinophagales; family Chitinophagaceae; genus Nemorincola. Next base: position 29,788 of record CAZLPE010000035.1, on the reverse strand, counting down.
CACTTCACACACTGGTTCCAGCCGCTTACTGGCGTAACTGCTGAAAAACATGATTCATTTTTTACTATAAAAAGCGACGGATCAGCTATCGAATTGTTTGATGGCGACGCGCTGATACAACAAGAGCCCGACGCATCGAGCTTTCCAAACGGCGGCATTCGCGCCACTTTCGAGGCGCGCGGCTACACCGCTTGGGATCCTTCTTCGCCAGCTTTTATCATGGAAGCGGGTTCCGGCAAAACACTATGCATACCTACTATATTTATAGCTTACAACGGCGAATCGCTGGACTATAAAGCGCCATTGCTGAAATCTATTGCTGCGCTCGACAAAGCCGCAGTAGATGTATGCCATTTCTTCGACAAGAATGTGAGCAAAGTAACGGCAACCCTCGGTTGGGAACAGGAGTATTTTGTAATAGATGAAGGTCTGGCTAATGCCCGCCCCGACCTGATGATGTGCGGCCGCACCCTTATTGGTCATAGCCCCGCAAAAGGTCAGCAGCTCGAAGACCACTACTTCGGTTCTATTCCGGAGCGTGTGTATGCGTTTATGCAAGATTATGAGCAGGAAGCCTACAAACTGGGCATTCCGCTACGTACTCGCCACAACGAGGTAGCGCCTGCGCAGTTTGAGTGCGCGCCAATATTTGAAGAAGTAAACATCGCAGTAGACCACAACACCCTACTGATGGATGTGATGAACAAAGTAGCTAAACGCCACAAGCTGAAAGCGCTGCTGCACGAAAAACCTTTTGCAGGAGTAAACGGATCGGGCAAACACAACAACTGGAGCCTTGCTACAGATACCGGCGTCAATCTGCTCGCGCCAGGCAAAACGCCGCGCACCAACCTCATGTTCCTGACTTTCTTCGTAAATACGATTAAAGCAGTACACGACTATGCCGACTTGCTTCGCGGCGCTATAGCATCGGCTAACAACGATCACAGACTGGGCGCCAACGAAGCGCCACCGGCAATCATATCAGTATACATAGGCAAATACCTTACTGAAGTACTGGACGAAGTTGAGTCGAGAGTGAAAGAAAAGTTCAGCGAGCAAGACGAGGTTATACTGAAACTGGACATCCACAAGCAGATACCAGAATTGCTGATGGACAATACCGACCGTAACCGTACAAGTCCGTTTGCATTTACGGGCAATAAATTCGAATTCCGCGCGGTAGGTTCTTCTGCAAACTGCGGCTCGCCAATGGTTGTACTCAATACCATCATGGCCGACACGCTGAAACAGTTCAAAAAAGATGTTGATGTACTTATAGATAAAGGCGAGAAAAAAGAAATCGCTATCCTTCAGGTATTGCGCGACTATATCTCTAAATCAAAGAAAATACGCTTTGAGGGCGACAACTACAGCGACGAATGGGCTGAAGAAGCTAAGAGTCGCGGCCTGAACAATTTCAAAACAACGCCTGAGGCCCTGGATGCTTATGTAACCGACAAGGCAAAACAACTGTTCTACAACAACCACATTTTCAGCAAGCGCGAACTGGAAGCGCGTCACGATATAATGCTGGAAGACTATGTGAAAAAGGTGCAGATAGAGGCGCGCATACTGGGCTATATGGCCACAAACCACATACTGCCCGCAGCTATCAACTACCAAAATACACTGATAGAAAATGTGCGCGGACTGAAAGAAGTAGGCCTCACCAATGCCAGCTACAAAGCGCAACTCAACCTGCTGGAAAAAATAAGCGAGCACATTCAGGGCATCAATGACAATGTAGAAGCGATGATCGAAGCCCGTAAAAAAGCAAATAACACAGAAGACATACACCAAAGAGCATTGCTGTATTGCCACGAAGTAAAAACCTACTTTGATACAATACGCAAACATGCCGACAAACTGGAATTGGTAGTAGACGACAAGCTATGGCCAATACCAAAGTACCGCGAACTGCTGTTTATGAGGTAGTTTTCAAATAATCTATTTCAATAGAAAAAGTCGCCAATAGGGCGACTTTTTCTATTTTTGATGAAAACACCAGATCAACAGCCTGCCAACACAAATAATAAGTTTGGCGAAATCGGTCAATCCAAACGTAATCCATGATATTCAACACCCTCCATTTTCTTGTTTTCTTCATGGTGGTTACGCTCTGGTTTTTCAGGCTGCAAAGCCAAAAGGCGCGGGCCGTTTTGCTGCTTGTGGCCAGTTGCTATTTCTACATGGCGCGCATACCGCAGTATATTCTGGTATTAGGCGGCATTATAGTGGTAGACTACGTAGCTGGCATACAGATAGAAAAGAGTGAGGGCCGCCGGCGTAAACTTTGGTTTTTCCTGAGCCTGTTGGTCAATATAGGCACGCTTGCTACCTTCAAGTACTACAACTTTTTTATAGATAATGTACATTCTGCATTCAGCTTGCTGGGTAACGATCTATCGCTGCCTGCGCTTAAATGGGCTTTGCCTATCGGACTGTCTTTTCACACATTTCAGGCTATGAGCTACACCATAGAGGTGTATCGGAATAACCAGAAAGCCGAAAAAAACTTCCTGAACTATGCGCTCTACGTCATGTTTTACCCACAACTGGTAGCCGGCCCTATAGAGCGCCCTCAAAACATATTACACCAGCTGCGCGAATACCGCGACTATAATTCGGATAATGTAAAAGCCGGGCTTGCCCGTATGGCTTGGGGCTTCTTTAAAAAAGTAGTGGTTGCCGACCGACTGGCAATGGCCGTAGACCGCACCTACCTGCATACCAGCGAAAGCTCATCGCTGGCTATTTTAATTGGCGCCTTCTTCTATTCTTTTCAGATATATTGCGACTTTTCCGGCTATTGCGATATTGCTATTGGCGCTGCAAAAATTATGAACATCAACCTCATGGAAAACTTCGACCAACCGTATTGGTCGAAAAATGTAACCACCTTTTGGCGTAAATGGCATATTTCGTTATCGGGCTGGTTTTACGACTACTTGTTCAACCCATTAGTACTTGCACTCCGCAATAGAGGCAAGATGGCTATTTTAGTCGGCCTGCTCGTAACATTCTTTATCAGCGGTTTCTGGCATGGCGCTGGCTGGCGCTTCGTTGTGTTTGGGCTATTGCATGGCTTGGCTCTGGTAGTAGAGTACTTTACCCGCAAGTCCAGACAAAGGCTTTTTAAAAATCTGCCTGAGCGCATGGCTACAGCTATTGGCATATCGGCTACATTCTGCTTTACAATGCTGGCATGGGTGTTTTTCAGAGCCGAAAATATGCGCAAAGCTTTTGAATACCTACGCGCATTGTTTGCATTCAGGGGCGGCTCGCACTATGTAGGCATGAACCGTATAGAACTTGCGTTTTCATTTGCGCTGATCGGCATTACGTTGTGGCGCGAAAAATACAAACCTGCTTATCTAATTTCCAGCGATAATAAATTTTATGCCTACATTTTTTTCATGTCGGCTATCTGTTATTATTTCGGTGTGTTTGTCGAAAATCAATTTATCTATTTCCAATTTTAGAATATGATAAAGAAAATTGTCCGCGACTTATGTATACTACTTGGCCTTGTGGCGCTCTATGCGTCTACATCGCGCAGCGCTATGCAGTATTTGTCAGACAAACGCGACCGCAACGCATGGTGGGGAACCTACCAATGCCCGCACGGCGACCTCATCAGCATGTCTTACCTCGATTTCATAGGTAGATTTTTGCTTCCTGAAGACAAAACCCGCATCCCCCCGCCAACCTACAACGGCAAAAAAAATACCTTTCTGTTTCTACAGGGCGATAGCTATTCCTGGCACATGAACGATACCGACTTTTGCGGATTGGCAGGTTATAAACATATACCCAGAAGAACAAAATTGAACTACCATCTCGATTCTGCTCAAACCAACATTCTGTTGATCGAAATTGCAGAGCGCGAGGTGAGGAACTACCTAACTACGCAAGTAATATTTGACGAGATTGTTGATTCGCCTAAAGTAGAAAGCCCAAAAGTTTCGGTTGTCACGGACAAGGCCGCCAACCGTATGGCCGGTATATTGCCGCAACTATCTGTAGATGCGGTATTTAATCCATTTATCAACCAAAACCTGCAATTCAACCTGTTCAATTACCAGTTTATTATGCCGCTATTTCAGTCTAAGGCAGCCATAAACTATTATGCTTTCAGCAGGGCGTCGGGCGACGTGGTGATATCTGACGACAAAAACTATTTATTTCTAAAAGAAACAGTTAGCTATACCGATGCCGGCAGCTCGTATATCAACATCACCGATGCGGAAATCGACAACCTGGTTGCTAACCTGAACAGCATTTATTACCATTATAAAAAATCAGGATTTGCAGAGGTGTACCTCGGCATAATACCGAACTCAGCTACCATAGTTCAACCCAAAGGTTACAACAACTTCATACCTCGCATACAACAATCTGCGAGCCTAAAAATGAAAGTTATTGACAGCTATACCTTCTTTAAAAACAGCGATCACGAGTACTGCTATCATGGCGACAGCCACTGGAATTATTGGGCTAAACAAAACTGGCTTGCATTAGTAAATAAAGAGCTTGCAAAATATTAGCGACAATTTATACAACTGCGCTAATACTGATCATCATTCTTCTTCCCAATATCCACTTGCTTCCATTTTCCACCTACCTGATACAGCAATAGGTAGTCTTGCGCAGGCTTTTTTAGTGTTAACTCGTACCAATGCCCCGCATCTACAAGATTGAGTTTATAGTCTTTTGTTTCGTAATTGTGGGCGCCCCACATACCTATCCACCACCAGGTACCCCACTGGTTTAGCGTAACGTGCAACACGGAATCGTTCACCACGTTTACATGGGCGCCGTCGTCGGCAGTCGTTAAATTATAAGACACCACTTCATATAC
>CAZLPE010000035.1:13169-24824 GCA_964561325.1 uncultured Flavipsychrobacter sp. | reverse complement strand
GGGGCCATAAAATAAGTATACCGATCGAACGAAACGAGCATACTATCGGGAAACCACATTGGCGCCACTAAACCTATGCAGAGCAGTAGCCAAAACCCTATTAAAACGGCTGGCGTGCTGCTCTTTGCCATAGCGCGAAACCTCGCAACACTATACATCGCAACGCAAAGCAAAACGCTATAAAATGGCCAAAGCCCTCTATTGCGGGAGAAAAATTCATAAACCGACTGCCTGACGGGTTGCGGGTAAAAACGCCCTAAAAACAACACATGAAAAACATAATAGGGAACCTTACGGGCATAGGAGGAAACGGGCTGACTAATCTCATCGCCAAGGGTACCCGCTACCGCCCCCGCCGATAACCGCAATAATACCAGATGCACTAAAACCATAGATACCATGGGTATCAGAAACCACAATACCGCCTTACGGCTAATAGAGCTATGTATCCCCACCGCCAAGTGATAATACAATAACAACGTACCGACAAAAACAGGTATGAGGTAAAAAAACTCGTGCGAAAATGTGGCAAGCATAAACAACACGCCGGCCAATAGCGGATATTTGAGCGCGCCGGTTGCAATAAACTGCTGCAACCAGTATATAATGCACAATGCCATAAGCAGCCCCTGCAAATAGTGATAGGATGCACGCCAAACTACAACTTCGGTAATATGCGGGCATACACAAAATAGCGTAGCGGCCGATAGGGCTATATATGCACCATGTTTGACGCCGGCAACGCTGAATACATTGCGAAACACCACAAACAACAGAGTAGCATTTGCCGCCTGCATAGTTAGCGACAGCAAATACCACGGTAGCGGCCGCGCGCCAAAAACACCGAAGAACAGATAGGTGACTATTTGAGTAAACTGATACAAACCGCCTCGCGACTGGGTAGTGTTTACATAAGTCCAGAAATCCTGATGCTTTATCTTATCTAACCACTCCACCGTATCAGACACCCAACCGCCATTGCGAGCAGGCCAGTACAATGCAAACAACGCTATCCACAACCCTGCAAATATCCAGCGGACGCCTTTGCCGTTAGTAAAGTGAGATACCAAATCTGGTTGTTTGGGCATAGAAAATGCTGCGCTTTTTCAATACAATGATAACATAAGTTGCAACATGCCGCAAAACAATTGCTAATAATCTATGGCAGATACATGCGCAGCTACAAATAGTAAATTGCAAACCAATCCAAAACACAATTGCATTATCATAATCTAATGGCTTTGCCCCCTAATTATTTATATTTGCTGCACAACCAATATTTCAGTGACATTAGCTCCATTTCTTAGCTTTGCCGGCTTTTCTAAAAAAAACGAAGATGGCCAATTATCGCCATTTGCAACTTTTGGTATACTATGGCTGCTTACGCTGGCTATGTATATTATTACTGCCAAGGCAGGCTGGGTGACGGATACTGTAGACTGGCAGCAAAAAGTAAAGGAAGCTCCCTTTTGGGATTATATCAATATCACACAGACAAGGGTACCCAGCCTTTACCAATTTACCCAGTTTACCACTTACTTGTTGTACCAGCTTTTTGGCGTTAACAGATGGGCGTGGTTTTTACTCACCATTTCTATGCATGCCGCCAATGCTACGCTCATTTATCAATTAATAAAAACACTACTACTGCAATCGGGCAATAAAAGCAGTTCATTCATTGCCTTGGGGGCTGTTGTGCTTTTTACCGTTGCCCCGCACATTTCTGAAGTTTTGGTATGGAAAGCCTCTTTTCACTACCTGCAAGGGTCTATAATGCTTATGCTGATTGTAAGGTGGACGCAAAAATTCCAAACCGATCAAAACCCTAAATATGCTGTAGGCTCATTAATTGTGTTCGCACTCTCCATGTTCGCTCTTGAATTTGCCTATCTCACGCCCTGGTTTGTGCTTTCGTTAGCGCTCTATTATCGCTACATACTCCATTACGACAATACCGTTTTTAAAAAGACGCTTCTTTGGTTTTTTGCACCGTTAATGGCCCTGTTCGTCATTCACCTTATTATTCTTTACCTGGTTACGGGCGCATATGCAGCGCACTTGGGCGAAGACATTATTCAGCCCGCTATCAGCTACTTGCGCAAACCGCCCACTTATGTGTTTCACAACCTATTGTTAGGTCGCTTCTTCCCAACAGAGGTGCGCAAAACTGTTTATCTGACTTTTCGTACAGTGCAGGGTGTGGTATTTTTCTATGGCGCAGTGGCCTATGTATGGCTATTTCTCATCTACCGGTTTAAGAAGCTAAGTATACAGGCCAAAACCGCGCTGCTATTTTTTATATGGTTTCAGATGTGCATAGCTATTGTGAGCCCGGTATGGATATCGGAAGACCAGCTGGTTGCTTACGATCGTTATTCTTATTTTATGCTGCCATGGATGTACACTCTAATCATGATGGGTATTGCGGCCATACCAGCGCGTATAGCCGGCATAAGCATATTTGCCCTTTATGCAGCAGTCAATGGTTACTTCACCTACCAGATCAATACCTTCTGGCGCCAGAGCGGCTATATCAACAACCGTCTTGTTGCCAATTTGCCGCCAATAGGTAACAAAACAGCGCTGTTTCTGAATCTGCCGGCCAATATGAACGGCATACCTATGATAGGCTCGTTACCCAATAGCGCATTCAAACTACTGTATAATGTAAACCACGACCAGAAACTGAATAACAAGATGTATGATGTTGTGTCGTATAATATGCAAACCGCCAAAGATGGCGCGCATGTTTTGGTGGTAAACGACAGTTTGATACAAGTGACGCTAAACCAATGGGGCGCGTGGTGGTGGTATGGCAACACAGGCGCCACCAGCTACGAAAATGAAGCCTACAAAGTAGTAATGCGCGACCCGGGCCACTGGTATGAGCTAATATTAAAACACCCTGCCGACCAATATGCGTTGCTTTTTCAGACAGGCGACGAATGGCGGGTGGTGAACATGCAAAAACGCGACGACAAACAATACTAACCCCGCCAACTGAACATAATGACACCCGGCCCTATATTTTCACCGCCATTCCTCAACAGGTATGTATTCTCTGGGGCTGCTGTTTTTTGCATAGCATGGCTGTTTTTATTTGTGCTGTACCTCCCGACGGCTCACGCAGGCCTGGTAGGCGATTTTCCGGGCTGGGCAACGTTTCTCAACTCCGTTGACTTTATTGACTACATCAACCGTAAAGGTTCCGGCATTGCCAGTATGTACCAGTTTACACAAATTGTTACCTACTTTTTCTACTGCATGTTTCATGCGCATGCCTGGCCCTGGCACTTGCTGTATATATCGCTGCAAGCTACAAACACGATGTTGCTATATATTTTCCTAACAACATTATTTCAGCGCCTACAGATAAACGCAGGAAAGCAAATCGCACTAAGCGCCGGACTTATGTTTTGCGCAAGCCCATACTTGTCTGAAGTAGTGGTTTGGGAGTCTTCATTTCATTACTTACTGGCGCTATTGCTCATGCTGGCCACACTCATCTTTGTGCAGCGCTACTTACTATCTGGTCATCTCAAATATGTTTGGTACTCGGGGCTGCTATTCCTGTTGTCCTCATTTTCGTTAGAAATTTTCTACTTAACTCCGACTTTTGTTGCTCTATTAATCATATACTACCATGCTACCGACGCTAAAAGTGCGCAAGGTATATGGCGAACGATAGCGCTTTTCGCGCTACCGCAGGTTATCATCCTTACCCTGCACTTTGTTTTATTGCGCATACTTTACCATACAGGTCTTGCGCACATTGGCGGAGATACGGTTGGTCTCGATGCTTTAAACCTATCCAAGCCAGTTAAATACCTTTTCCACTTAGTGTTATTAGGCCGGTTTTATGCAACGCCCTTGCGCGAACAATGCTACCTTATTTGCGAGTCTTTTACTGGGCTCGCATTGTTCTACACAGTGTTGTGCGCCCTGATAATTATTCCAATACTTAAATTCAAACAACGCACCGCATATCACCAAGCGCTTTATCTCTTTTTCATTTGGCTGCTGTTTGCGCTGGGCCTTGTTGTTCCTTTATGGTTTCCACAAGCGGGCCTCGTGATACAAGACCGCTATGCCTACGTGGCGCTACCGTTCTTGTTTGTAGTAGTTTCCATGTTACTATTCAAAATCAACAACAATTATATAAAGTACTTACTGATAGGCGCAGTTTTGCTGGTCAACATGCGGTACACGCACCGCGCCAACGCCTTTTGGCAACAGTCGGCGCAGGTTGTAGATAATCTGGTGCGCACCTTCCCCAACGATCCGGAAAAGAGTGTACTATTGCTCAACATACCCGACTGCCTGCAAGGAGTACAGATGATAGGCGCCAATCCCGATGGCGAACTAAAAAAAATGTACAATGTGGTTATGCCCCGCAAGATAACCAATACAGTATACGATGTGGAAGCCTACTATATGTCGGGCACAGGCGACGGCGCACACGCAATGGTTATAAACGACTCTGTGGCAACGGTGACGCTCAACCAGTGGGGCACATGGTGGCTATACAACGGCTTTGGCGGCTCCAGCTACGAAAATCAAGATTACCGTGTCGACATGAAAGATGCCGGGCATTATTACCAAATAACGCTCAAAAAAGCGCCGCAACGCTATCTGTTGCTATATCAGGTGGGCGATCAATGGAAACAGCTGGATTGGAATAAGAAAAACGTTGACCAATATTGACCTATATTTGTTGTTATATAACACTTTAAATGACTAAAACTGCCCTACCGGCGACCAAACTACTTTTCAAGAATCAGAATATTACAATATTCGGTTTACTTTGGGCGCTTACCTTCATTATTTACTTACCTACAGCAAAAGCGGGCTGGGTAATAGATGTTGCCGGTTGGCTATACAACATCCGCAATCTGAGTTTCTGGAATTATATCAACAATACCCAGTCCGAGCTTCCGAGTCTCTACCAGTTTACCCAGTTGGTCACATACGTTTTTTACAAGTTATTTAATGCCAATCCATACGCATGGCATATGCTTATGGTAACGCTTCATGCTATAAACGCCTACCTGGTTTACAGGCTTTGCAACGACCTGTTTACCGATTCCGGCATAAAAAATGGCAGGAATATTGCTTTGTTAGGGGTTGCATTGTACACTATTTGCCCCCACATCTCAGAGGTTATAGTTTGGGAGGCGTCGTTTCATTACCTGCAAGGCTTTTTGTTTATCCTGCTTATTATGCGCTGGGTACAGCTGTACCTACACGCACCGCGGGCAAAGCTTGCCTGGTGGGCAGGCATCGCATTCTTTTGCTCATCTTACGCGCTCGAAATTTTCTACCTCACGCCCTGGTTTGTACTAACGCTGGCATTATATTACCGGTATGTGCTCAATTACAGTCAGGCTGTTTTTAAACGAACATTGCAGCTCTTTTTCTTGCCGATGCTCGTGCTATTTGGCGCGCAGTTACTGGTATTGCAAATAGTGTACGGCGGACACTTTGCACATATAGATGCAAATGTGATGCAGCCATTTTCGTCCTATATCTGCAAGCCGCCGCGCTATTTATTTCATGTGCTGTTTTTGGGCCGGTACTTTCCTCAGCCTGTTCGTAAGGCAGTTTATGATAGCGTAGGTTCCAATGCCGGACTTATTATATTCTACAACGTTTTTGTTCTTATCTGGTGCGCCATCATATCGCGTTTCCCTCGTATGACGCCAAAGGGTAAGGCAGCTGTATTAATGCTTGTATGGATAATGATTTGCCTCGTTATTCTTATGCCGCTGGCCTTCCCTACCCTGCTGCTTATGTTTTATGACCGGTACACTTACTTTCTCGATGCATTTACGTACATGCTGCTTGCGCTGCTGATAAGTTACATATCGCGGAAATGGATACAGGCAGCGATACTGGGCGCATATGGAGCAATAAATCTATACTTTACCATCACGGTAAATATCTACTGGAAGCAAAGCGCCTACATCAATAACCGACTGATGAAAGACTTGCCCAACCCCGGCAATAAAATCATGATTTTACTCAACTTCCCCGAAAACCTGAATGGCGTGCCCATGATAGGCGCGCAAAGCGACCATAAATTTAAGGTAATGAGGGAGTTGTTTGTAGACAAATCGTATAAAGGTAAAATATACGACGGCGCATCATTCAACATGCTCACTAAAAATGATGGGGCTCACGTATTTCTGGTAAACGATAGCCTGATGCGCGTGACGCTAAACCAATGGGGCACCTGGTGGTGGTACGCAGGCCACGGCGCTGCGAGCTATGAAAACGAAGACTACAAACTCGAAATGAAAGACATAGGCCACTGGTTTGAGGTAAAACTAAAACACCCGATAGGCGACTACATGCTACTCTATCAGGCCGGCGACCAATGGAAAATTGTAGATACTTCTAAAAAAATGGAAGAACAATACTAACGCCTGATACGCCAGCTAAAATTGATTACCCATACATTAATGCAACAATGAACAACGCCCTTACATCGAGCTTTGCTAAACATAAAAACGTCTGGATATTCACAGCGTTGTGGCTGCTCACATTTGTACTCTACATAGGGGCTGCAAAAGCCGGCTGGGTTATAGATGCGGTAGGCTTTTTGTATAATATGAAACACCAGTCGTTCTGGGATTTTATCAATCGCGCCAACTCTGTCGACAAAAGCTTTTATCAGTTATTTACGCTGCACTATTACATTTTTTATAAAATCTGGGGGCTAAATCTCTGGCTTTGGAGCATGTTGTACATTACCGTTCATGCCGCAAACGCCTATCTTATTTACCGTTTTTTTTCAAAGTTGTTGGCCGATACAGGCGTTGCCAAAAACATTATCATTCCACTCACCGGCGCAGTAATTTTCACCCTCTCGCCGCACATTTCAGAAATACTCATTTGCAAAGCATATTACCACTACTTGCAAAGCTTTGCTTTCATTTTACTCATCCTTATTTGGGCGCAAAAATACCAACACAACCAACGCCCGCGATACATCTGGTATTCGCTCTTCACCTTTATTGCCGCATCGCTTACCCTTGAGATCTTTTACCTTATACCCATCTTCGTTTTATCGCTGGCCTGGTATTATAGGTTTGCGCTAAGCTACAAGCCTGCGGTGTTCCGTAAGTCAATCTTATATTTTGTTGTCCCTCAGGTATTATTGCTTGCGTTGTATTTTGTACTGCTATATACGGTTTTCAAAGTGATGAAACCACATAAGATAGAAATCAACCAAACGCCTATCGATTACCTCTCTAAAATGCCCAAGTATCTGGTGCATATCGCGTTTTTTGGCCGGTACTACCAGTTAGACATAAAGAAAGCCGTATACACTATTTGCGAATCTATCCCGGCATTGGTTGGTTTTTACACTATGCTATTGGGTTCGTTGGCATACGTAGCATTGCGTATCAAAAAGTTCGGTCCGTCCGACAAAATTATTGGCATCCTGTTCATTTGGTCGGTAATTACCGTTGCATTTCTTATTCCATTACCTTTCCCCGGCCCGCTACTATTGGTATTTTACGACAGGTACACCTATTTTGCCGATCCCTTTATTTATACCTTGCTTGTAATGATTGTAGTGAGGTATTTTACGAATAAATACGTGCTCATTGGTTTGTTCTGTATCTACATCGACTTCAATTTGTACTACACAATACAGCTCAACACCTATTGGATGGACTCTGATGTGATCAACAACAAACTACTCCACCATTTCCCCAACCCGGGCAACAAAACCGTGCTGCTGCTGAGTATGCCCGAAAACATGGAAGGCGCGCCAATGATAGGCGCCCAACCTGAAGGCATGTTTAAAATGATGCACGAAGTGTTTACCGATACGGTATACAACAACAAAATATACGACGTAGCCAGCTATAATATGTTTGCCGACTGGAACGGAGCCCATGTAAATGTTTTCAACGATACGCTAATCCGGGTTGTACTGAACCACTATGGCACCTGGTGGTGGTACGAAGGGCATGGCGCTAAAAGCTACGAAACGCCAGACTATTCCGTAAACATGCGCGACCCGGGACACTGGTATGAAATTTCGCTAAAGCGACCAGCCTCAGAATACCTATTGCTATACTCCGTTGGCGATAAATGGAAAACAGTAGACATGAGCAAGAAAAATGTAAATCAGGATTAAAGTTCTGAGGCCTTGCCGCTCAATGCATACATCAGTCATACTATAATCATCAATGTAATAATTTTAGGTATAACTTGCTACAACACAATAGGATTTGTCGGGATTATGAGTAATTTTGAAACGTTGCGTAAATCTTATGCACCTACAAGTGTTACATGATAATGAATTGATTTTAATTAAAATTTCAGTGATAATTGATGAGTAAGTGTTTATTAATGTTTGCCTGGGAGTATGAAGGATATCATTCTGAACGGGGAACAGCGCTTGTGAGGAGGATTCGGCAGGTAGCCGAATCGTTTAACAACAATGGTTGGCAGGTAGTGGTTATTCACAAAGATCAACGAAACGAATGTAAAGAAAAACCCTACCTGATCTCCAATGAAAAAAACGGCATCAAACGCATTGCAATCAAACTTGACGCTCCCATCGAAGACTTCGACAAAAACGTTTTACTACGTAAGCTCGAAACGTTTTATTATGTGACCTTTAAAGGCGATAGAAGTCATAAATGGGCGGCTAAAGTGCAGGAACATTTTGACAGTTTTGGCATAAAACCCGATTACATACTTGCTTTCTATACCCCGAGGGTTCCTTTGTACCTGGGCGCTTATTATTCGAAAAAACTTGGTGTACCTTGGGTAGCAGATATTCAAGATCCGCTTTTGGGTGGTATCTCTAAAGCAGCTTACCAATTATGCGTCAACTGGTCGAAAAAAACATTAAAATCGGCCAAATCTGTAGTCCACGTGTCGCCTGAATGGGCTAAAATGGACGGCGATATCATAGGAAGAAAGATAGAAACCATAAGGCACGCCATACCCGACAAAATTTCTACGCCATTAACCAAACCGGAGCCCGGCTTTATGTCGGCATACAAAGACAGCTTTAATATTTTTTATGGCGGCTCTTTGTCAGCCAACATTCAGTCGCTCAGCTTACTGAAACAAGTAGTACTTGCGGCTATAGCTAAAGGCGCCAAGGTGCATATTCTGGTTGCCGGCAATATGAATGCGTATACCCTTTTTAAAAACGAATTTGGCGATGAAATAGTAAAACATTTAGGCTGGCTGACGCCAGAACAAATGAACCAATACATAATGCACTGCAATTGCACGCTTGTAATTCCATGGTCTAAAGAACGAATTGGCATTCCATCCAAGTTTTATGAACTGTGTGTGTTCCCAAAACCAATTTGGATTATAGGTAACGACCTTGGCGCATATAATACGCTTTTGGAAGAATGGAAGCACCCTAAAATTGAGATTGGCGATTATGACTACCAACTGAACGCAATGGAACAAGCGCTCAAGGGAGATTTCGGTAAAATGTTTACGGTAGATAAGTGTGGTGGTAAATTATTAAAAGCAAATGAAATATACAACGAATATGTAAAATTAATAATACCATAAAGATCAGATTTGCAATGCATAAAAATTAAAAAAACAAGCTCTTTAAGGTTTTTTTAAACTCACTTTGCAAAGCGCTCGTCTATCTTTACGGTGTTTTAGACAGCATAACATTAAAACAAATCCTATTACAAACATTAATGATTGCCAACTTACTACTTTTGATATGTACAAATATGCAACGAAGCAATTATTTCACATATAATTATTAAAAATTTAATTGAAGGACTCGGATTTTATCTTGACTAATTTATGTGTGGAATAGCTTGTTACTTCGGTAATAATAAAGATGATGGTTTTAAATTTGGCACAGATGCTTTGGCCATGCTGAAGCACCGTGGGCCTGATGATAATGGAATTTACAATGATGATAAAATTACGCTGTCGCACACTCGTTTATCCATATTAGATCTTTCAATACTTGGCCACCAGCCAATGCATTCTTCTTGTGGCCGATACATTATAGTATTTAACGGAGAAATATACAACCACCTTGAATTAAGGAAAAAGTACCTCCCGCGACACCCTTTCAAAGGCCATTCAGATACCGAAACAATAATAGAATTATTCCGGCTGCAGAAAGAGCAAATGCTGCTGAACATGGTAGGTATGTGGGCTATCATAATCTGGGACAAGCAAAGCGAACAGATTTTTGTAAGTCGCAGCCGCTTTGGCCAAAAGCCGTTGTATGTGCGCAGAAACGGCAAATCGTGGTTATTTGCCAGCGAAATAAAACCGCTTATCAGCGCTGGCGAGCATCCTTCTTTCGATCCTACAGCAATTGTAGAATATCTGGCGCTGGGTAATTATGGCCATCTTGGGGCTCATACGTTTTTTAAAGACATAAGGCAGTTTCCACAGGGTAGCTATATGTGGTTTTCGAAAGACACCACCGATGTAAACGCTATACACTACTGGGAACTACCCGACATAAACGATAAGGATAAACGCCCTTTTGATGAAACCACTAAAAAGGGGCTGCACGACATAATTGTTGAGGCTGTACTATCTGAAACACTCTCTGACGTACCGATAGGCATTACGTTATCGGGCGGTATAGATTCGTCTATTATTGCCGGCATACTGGCCACCTACTACGATAAGGAAATAAATATCTTCACATCGCAGTCGCCGTCGAGCAAATACGATGAAACACAGTATGTGGAATCGGTAATAGAGAAATACGGCAAAAACAAATTTATTGTTCATCGCAAAAACACCAACGAATTATCTATTAAAGATGATTTGGAGCGATATATCAAGATACAGGAAGAGCCATTTGGCGACCCATCTATTATTGCGCATGGTTCATTGATGAAAATGTCAGCCGATGCTGGAATCAAAGTAATTTTGAATGGTCAAGGCGCCGATGAATTCTTTTTTGGATACAACAATATGGCGCAAGCAATATTGTCGCTACAGTTCCGCTCTTTACACCTCTCCAAGTTCTCGAACAACCTGAGCGGTATGAATATGGGCAACGGCTACCTGATGCGCACGCTGCTAAAATCCATGTTCCCGAGTCTTGAATTCAATTTGCGTACAAAATCGCGCATAAAACGCAGAGATATCATTCGCGCTCCCTTGCTCGACAATGTAGACAACAAACTGGTTTCGCTGTATAAGTACAACAACGTATACAATGTTTGGAGAGAGTCGATTTATGGCGTGCATATCCCCCATCTCGTGCATTACGACGATCGCAATGCTATGGCTTACAGTATAGAGGGTCGTATGCCTTTTCTCGATCACCGGGTGGCGGAATATGTTGCAACCATTAAATCGGAAGACTTCATCAAAAAAGGACTACGCAAGTATATACTCCGCGAGTCTTGCAAGCAGTATATGCCGGAAAAGGTGTACAACAGGCGGGATAAAATTGGGTTTTATACGCCATTGATCAACGTACTTACCAAAGACGCTAAATGGGTAACCGAACAATTGCAGAGCAATACCCTGCTTAAAGTAGATTATATCAGTCAGTTGATCAATAACTTATCTAACAAAACGCTCACTATCAACGAAGCCCTGCAAATATGGCGATGCGTTTCAGTAAATATGTGGATGGACGATTTTAATGTAAATCACTAATCCATA
>CAZLPE010000035.1:8502-13069 GCA_964561325.1 uncultured Flavipsychrobacter sp. | reverse complement strand
GTATTCTCTGCAAACGACACTGGCTGGATAAAGACGACGATAGCCAACAACAAAGGGATATTCACTATTCCGGAATTAGCATATGGCAAATACTTGGTCATTATGTCCTTAGCTGGTTATGACGATGAAAGAACAACGGTAGAGCTTAATCAGCCAATACTTGATTTACCGCCAACCGAGTTGAAAAAGGAAACGCAAGAACTAAATGGTATTACCGTAACCGGAAAGAAACCGTTTATAGAGTCAAAACTTGGTAAGCTTGTCGTTAATATAGAAGGCTCTGCCACTGTAGCGGGCGCTAATGCGCTCGACCTAATGCGCCGACTACCTGGGATGAACGTGGGGCAGGATGGAACCATAACAATGAATGGCAAGCAAGGCGTACAAATAATGATAGACGACAAACCAACCTACCTAAATGGTGAAGAACTGGCCGCCTACCTGCGTACGATAACCGCCGATGAAGCTGCGCAAATAGAGCTGATATCGCAACCGGGCGCCAAGTATGATGCCGCCGGCAACAACGGTATAGTAAATATAAAACTGAAAAAAGTAAAAAAAGCAGGCTGGAATGGCAATGCGAGCCTTACCTACCGTCAGGGAATATATGCATACAATCAGGGTAGTCTATTGCTGAATGTAAAAAAACAAAAAATAAACTTCAATCTGAATGCCAACAGCATGGCGGCGACCGGCTTCGCAAAATGGAAGGAAACGCAAAAACAAACCGATCTGCAAACCGGATCTACTATAGCAAACAGCACAATAATGTCTGAGCCGGTGGAACAGTTTGCGGTAACCACACTGCGCTTGGGCTGCGACTATAATGCCAACGAACGCAACACGTTTGGCATAAGTATACGGGGAGCCTACCACCCCAACAGTATGAGGGGATATATAACCACAGACAGACAAAACACCTCCAGCGCAGACCTCACTACTACTAACACCACCACAAGAGAGGGCTTCGTGAGGGAAGATGCCACTATGAATGCAAACTGGAGTCATAAATTTGGCGCCGACAGAACACTGGACGTGAATGCCGATGCGCTTGTGTATAGCGATGCGCCATGGCAGGAAATTTATAGCGCTACTTTCCGTGCTGCTGTTCAACCGGCGAATCCCCCACTGCAACTGCACAGCCGCCAGCCCAACCGCATAAATGTATATAGCCTGAAAGCCGACTATACAAGCCCATGGAAGTGGAACACCAATCTGGAAGCAGGTATAAAAACAAGCCGTGTACAAACCGACAATAACTCACAGTTTACGGTTTTCGACGGCAATGCATGGGTTGTAGACACAACCCGTAGCAATCACTTTAAGTATGCCGAACAAATTAATGCCGCTTACTTAGGTTTATCGAAGCCATTTGGCGCTAAATGGGAAGCCAAAATAGGCCTACGAGCTGAACAAACTATAGCTCAGGGCAATCAATATACTACCAATACATCGTTTAACCGCAATTACCTATCTGTATTCCCTACAGGGTTTGTAAGCTACAAAGCAGATAGCAATAACCAACTGGAGCTGAACTATGGTCGCAGAATAGACCGCCCGCAGTACCGCTGGCTCAACCCATTTATTTACTATTCGTTTCAGTATAGCTACACTGTGGGCAATCCGTACCTTCTGCCTGAATACACCAACAGTATTGAGTTAAAACATAACTACAAAAATATGCTCCTGTCCTCGATAGAATATATGCAAACAAATGGAGTGATAAATGATGTGCTTATGGTTGACAGCAAAACAAATGTAATTTTCAAAACCAATCGCAACATTGCCGAAAGCAAAAACCTATCGGTATCTACAATGTTTATAAAAGATGTACGTAGTTGGTGGTCGGTAAACCTGAGCTGTGTGGCATTTTACTCTTCTTATACCGGTCTTGTCAACAACAGCTATCGCGATAACACAGGCTTTGGCGTACACCTGAACATAAACAATCGTCTGGAGCTGGGGAAAGGTTGGAAATCCGAGACAAACATTTATTACCACAACAGCTATGTATCGTCGGTAATAGAATCTATTGCAGATCAGATTTATGTTGAAACGGGCGTTTCAAAAAAAATAAGGAAAAACCTCGATCTTAAGCTGATACTCAACGATCCGTTTGCATGGTACAAGACAGGCGTATACAATAATGTTCCCGGCTTCCAATCGAGCGCTACCTACCGAAATGCTACACAGCAAGCGGGTATTGCGTTGTCGTATCGTTTTGGCAGCGGCCAAAACGCGGGCAGAACAATAAACAAAATTGAAGAGAGTAGCCGAATGAAACTGGATTAATTAACGAATACGAGAAGGTTGTGTTTTTGATTTTTCGGCAATGCTATAACTTTTGGCTTATGTTTGCGCACAAATGAAAAAAGCGCTGATACAGATGCACCTCGCGGTGCTATTGTGGGGATTTACCGGAGTATTGGGCCGTGCAATATCGCTCGACGCTCCGGCGCTGGTGTGGTACCGCATGGCGCTCACTGCGCTGTTTATGGCTGCTATACTCACCTACCGCAAGCAATGGACGCCCATAGCGCGTCGCGATATGGGTCAACTGGCGTTGGTGGGCGGACTAATGGGGTTGCATTGGGTGGCATTTTACGGCGCTATCAAATTTGCCAACATTAGTATTGCCTTAGTTTGCCTCTCTACAGCCAGCATATTCACTTCATTTCTCGACCCGCTTGTAAATGACGGCAAACACGATATCAAAGAAATGCTGCTGGGCGCGTTGGCAATAGCCGGCGTATACCTTATTTACAAGTTTCAGGCTTTTTATGGTTTGGGAATAGCGTTTGGCGTGATAGCGGCAATACTCAGTTCTGTATTTACGGTAATCAATAAAAAAATAGCCAACAAATACCCCGCCCGCACCATGGTGTTTTACGAAATGAGTACCGGCTGGCTGTTTATTACTGCGTTATTGCCCGTTTTGTTTTACTACAAACCCGACACATTGTTTTTCCCCAACTCTTCAAATCTTATGGGTATGGAGTGGTACAAAAACGATTGGCTGTGGTTGATAATACTTAGCCTTTGCTGCACAGTGTGGGCACAGTCGCTGGCATTAAGCGCACTAAAGCACATTACTTCGTTTACCGCTACCCTTTCCGTAAACCTGGAACCAGTATATGGCATTCTACTCGCATTTGTATTTTACAACGAGAACAGAGAGATAATATTCGAAAAAGGCAGCGACCACCTCAACTGGGGGTTTCTGGGAGGAATGAGCCTTATATTACTTTCTGTAGCGCTACAAATGCTTCAGTTACTGCGCCCCAAGGTAGCAGTGGCAGGCTACATTAAAGAAAAGGGCGGTATAGATTAATGCCGTTCTTTACTTAACCAATAGCAATTTCTCAGTATATGCAGCGCCGTCGCACCGCACAGTTAGGTAGTAAACGCCAGATGGTTGCGCCGACAAGTCGATAGTAGCATATTGCGCAGCAAATTGCTGTGTATGAACTATTTGCCCTACAGCATTATAAATCTGCAAAATCGAAGGGGAAGCGCCCGTTTTGCTGGCTTTCAGCGTAACCTCGCCCGACGACGGATTTGGGTAAACCAAAAATTGCGCTGGCGCCGATACGTCTGTTACCGCATTGACTATGGGCGTAACCTTACGAATGGTAGATGCCTCGCCATCGGCAATGTATAGATTCTCGGCTGCGTCGGCAAATACCGCCGAAGGACCATTGAACGTTGCATTTGTTGCCGGGCCATTATCACCCGCAAAACCAAAAGAACCATTGCCGGCTACGGTTGTGATAATACCGTCGGGGCTTACTTTACGTATCACATTATTTCCATTGTCTGATATGTATAAATTTCCGTTGCGGCTAATGTGTACTGCATTTGGCCGTACCATTTTCGCAGATACCGCCGCGCCTCCATCACCCGTATACCCCATAACTCCAGTCCCTGCATAGGTCGATATTTCGCCCGTACCCGAAGCAATTTTACGAATCCGGTTGTTACCATAATCAGATATAAAGACGTTGCCTATAGTGTCGACGGTTATACCATTAGGATAAGCTATTTTGGCAGCCGTAGCAGCGCCATTATCTCCGCTATATCCGGCTACGCCTGTTCCGGCAACAGTAGTAATTATTCCGGTAATGGCATCTACCTTGCGGATGCGGTGATTGCCATAATCGGCCACATACAAATTGCCGTAGCGGTCTACGCAAATACCCTTCGGCGTCTCCATGTGGGCCGCGGTAGCTGGCCCCCCATCGCCGGCAAAGCCGCCCATACCCATACCGCATATAGTAGTAATGATGCCTGTACTGCGGTTTACTTTACGCACTACATCGTTATACCATTCGCATATATACAGATTCTCAGCAGCGTCCATACATATGCCCGACGGGTTGCGATACACTGCGGCAGCAAATGGACCGCCATCGCCCGTATATCCCGCAGATCCGTTGCCCGAAATGGTAAACAAGGTATCGTGCGTGTCTACTTTTCTTATCCTGTGGTCTGCAAAATCTGTAACGTATATATTACCGGCTGCATCTACACACATTCCCGATGGTTGCGCCAGCGAATAATTGGTAGC
>CAZLPE010000035.1:0-8402 GCA_964561325.1 uncultured Flavipsychrobacter sp. | reverse complement strand
GCCTGCTCAGCGCCAGTTTGCAACACAAACGAACCTGTAGATGGATTTGGATACACTTTAACTCCGCTTGCAGCAGTTACATTTGCTACATCCAGCGTACCTGTGCCTGAGCCCATTGTGGTAGTTTCTGAAGTAGTAGCAGCCGGAACCAGCACAGAAGGAAGCGTTACCACCGGTGGTATCGGGGTAATTTTTCTTACACGGTTGTTGCCTGCATCAGCAATATACACAATACCTGCATTATCTACCCATACGCCTTCCGGATCGCTCAACTGAGCGTGTGTAGACAGACCGCCATCGCCTGAAAAACCAAAATAACCATTGCCGGCAATTGTAGAAATGATACCGGTAGTCAAATCGACCTTACGTACTGTATTGTTGCCTCTGTCGCAGAAATACAGATTGCGGGCGCCATCAATAAAAATATTACCGGGATTGCGCAACTGTGCTGCAAGAGCCAATCCGCCATCGCCGCTATTGCCTGCCACGCCGGTTCCTATTACAGTAGTAATAATTCCTGTTTCCATATCTATCTTGCGGATCACATTATTACCGGCATCAGATACATACAGATCTGTATTGGTAGATGGATCGAAGAAAACTGCCGAAGGACGACTGAATGAAGCTTCGCGAGCCAAACCGCCATCGCCAGTATAGCCATAACGCTCAGCAACATTAGCTACAGAATTTACAATGCCCGTGCGCGTTCCGGTGCCGGAAACATCGTTATGCACTACGCGGATTTTGTTATTGCCCGCATCGGCTATATAGGTATTGCCACCTGGGCCATAGCATGCGCCAGCCGGGGTTTTAAGACGTGCAAGGTATTGCAGATCCCCGTCGCCGTTATTACCCTGATGACCGTCGCCGCACTCGCCATCAAAGATACCTGTGCGTGCAGCTACGCGAAAAATCATATCGTTATACCAATCTGAAACAAGCAGATTGTTTTCCGCATCAATAGAAAGACCATCGGGATAGCGAATGTTGGCCGAACCAGCCGGTCCGCCCAAACCAGACAAACCAAACGTTCCGGTACCTATGTAAGTACTCATAACGCCTGTACCGCCCGATATCATACGAACGCGATAGTTATTTTTATCAGCTATATAAACCCGCCCTAAATTATCAACGCACACTCCCGCAGGATTAGATAATCGAGCCATTACCGCCGGCCCACCGTCGCCCGCATATCCGGCTATACCGTCGCCGGCTATGGTACTAATTATTCCTTGCGCTCTTGCTCCGGAAGCGCTGGTTATCGCCAACATACCTGCTGCGATACATACCCGAAAAGTAGATTTTTTCATTCAGCTGCGTTTTATCTCAACAAGGTATACACATTTTTTGATAATACAAAGGCTGTTTTAAAAAAATTTTAAGGTTTTTTTTAGTTTTTAGCTAATAATCAGAGCGCTAAAAATCGCTCAAAGTACGTTCACAACATATATAATCGCTTCAAATTGGCCATAGGCAACGCATTCATTCTTTTCTTACTAACAATAAACTGTACTCAAATTCAGTTTTAGAGCGCAGGTCCCTTTTAACTCAGGCTCATTACTTTTAACTATTTTAGCGGCATGAAGCAACTTTTTATCGCAATTGTACTTTTGGCGGGCGCAAGCGCACAGGCGCAACCCGGCTGGCAACAAAAAGTAAATACAAAAATTGATGCGCGCCTCGATGATAAGAAGTTCATGGTATATGCCTATGAAGAAATAACCTACACCAACAATTCGCCCGATACGCTGAAATCGATATACATGCACTTGTGGCCAAATGCGTATAAGAACGACAAAACGCCTTTTGCCAAACAGATGGATCTGATAGGCAAAACAGATTTCTATTTTTCTAAAACAAAAGACCGCGGCTATATCGACAGCCTGTCGTTTGTTGTAGACGGTCAAAGCGTAGACCATTACAAAACAGAAGACCGCCCCGATATTGCGCGCGTAGACCTGATAAACCCATTGCTACCGGGGCAAACTATAAAAATCAGCACGCCATTTAAAGTGAAAATACCTCAGGTTTTTTCGCGTAGCGGTCATACCGGCGAGGCATTTTATCTGGCGCAATGGTTTCCTAAGCCGGCAGTGTACGACAATCACGGTGGCTGGCACCCGCTATCTTATCAGGAGTTAGGCGAGTTTTACAGCGAGTACGGATCGTACGATGTAAGTATAACCCTACCCGCCAACTACGTGGTAATGGCGACGGGAAACTGCACAGACGATAAAGAGAACGAATGGCTGGAACAGCGCGCAAAAGACAACCTGCCTGCCGACACTACCTATAGCCATCATTTTCCGGCCAGCGCTTCCGAAACAAAAACCATCCATTTTCACGAAGACAATATTCATGATTTTGCCTGGTTTGCCGACAAGCGCTTTGTGGTGCGCAAAGACACCGTTACCTCGCCCGGCAACGGACAAATGGTTACGGTATGGGCCGCATTTCTGCCTGCATACCGCAAACAATGGATAAAAGCCACCGACTACCTGCGTGAAACCATATTGAGCTATGGCAAACTGGTAGGGCCATACCCGTATAAAACCATGAAGGCTGCCCTTGGCGACATGAAAGCAGGCGGAGGAATGGAATACCCCACGGTGACATTGATAGACAAAGCCGGTTCGTCGAGCCTGCGTAAAGTGACTGTGCATGAGGCAGGACACAACTGGTTTTACGGGCTGCTGGGCAGCAACGAGCGCGACCATGCATGGATGGATGAAGGACTAAATACTTTTTATGAGCAAAAAACAACCCGTGATCTAAGCGCTGGTAAAAAGAAATCGGGACTGAGCAAGCTGGATGAAAGCCTTATTTACTACGAAATGGCCGCCACGCACATGGATCAGGCGCTGGAGCAAACATCAGCAAATTTCAGATCGCTCAATTACGGATTGGATGTGTATTATAAAACCGCCTTATTGCTCAACTGGCTGGAGCAATACATGGGCGCCAACGATTTCGGCGCTGGCATGAAGGATTATTTCGACACATGGCATTTTCACCACCCCTATCCCGAAGATTTCAAAGCGTGCCTGCAAAAACACACATCAAAAAATCTGGATTGGTTTTTTGATACGCTGTTAAATAGCGATAAAAAAATTGACTATACCATAACGAAGGCAACCGTAGCCGGAGCTAATACCGAAATAACCATAAGAAACAACACAGGCGTGGCAGCCCCGGCCCTGGTAAATGCCTACAATAAAGATAGCCTTACCGGAGCAATATGGACGCCGCCATTTACCCATACCGCTAAACTGACCCTACCCACCGCCAACTGGACAAAACTAACCATAGACGATGCAATACCCGATGCTAAAACTACCAACAATAGATACAGGCGTAATGGGTTGTCTCATCGTTTAGGATTAAGTATACAATCGTATGCAGGCGTCAACAGAAGCTACAACGACAAGCTATACATTGCGCCCGCATTGGGCTATACGCTGAACGACGGATTTATGGCGGGTTTATTATTTCATAACTATACGCTACCCCAAAACCGACTCCGTTTTGCAATAGCGCCTACTTATGCTTTTGGCAGCAGTACGATGAACGGAGGCGCATCTGTGGGGTACATCTGGTATCCAAACGCAGCCTTTAAAGAAATAATGCTACAGGCCGATGCGAGTACTTACCACCACAACGAAACACTGATAGGCCGCAAAGAGCCTCTTTACGCCAGATATATGAAAGTGGCGCCATCGCTCACCTTTACACTAAACGAACCCGATGCGCTAAGCACAGTGAACCGCGAACTGACGCTAAAAGCGTACTCTATAAACGAACAAACATTTGACTACACAGCCACGGAAACAACACTAAAAGACAATCAAAAACTGATTGAAACAATAAGATACACCCATAAAAACAACCGGACATTCAATCCATTTTCGTACCAGCTACGGGGAGAATACGGCCCTGATTATGGTAAAATAAGCGCAGAAGGAACAATAAGGATAGACTACGACAGGAAGAAAAAATCGTTGTACGTAAGAGCCTATGCAGGTAAATTCTTTGATCTGAGCGACGACCCGACAAAAACAGAACAATACCGCCTGAACACCAGCTTTAGCGGCGTAAACGACTATCTGTATGACGGCGTATACATTGGCAGAAACGCACAAACTGGACTGGCCGCACACCAGATAGCAATACAGGAAGGCGGATTTAAAGTTCCGATATACAATAATACCGGACGTAGCGACAACTGGATTGCGACTATAAACTTAAAAACCGACCTGCCATTGCGCAACCTGCCCATTCGCCTCTTTCTCGATGCCGGCCTGATGCCCAATCCACTACCCGACATGAAAAATCCGGGAGCTACTACCCTTCAGTACGATGCCGGCGTAGAGGTGCATGTACTAAAAGACCTTTTGAACATTTATTTCCCAATAGTATTAAGCAGCGATTTCAGAAATTACCTCGACAATACTTATGGCCGAAAAAATGTGTTTCAACGAAGCATATCGTTTTCACTAAATTTGCAACAGGTGAACTGGCTGAAAGCGCCTGCAAAACTATTGTACAGTTCGCTTAACTAATCCCGTTTTATTTACCCGGCAATTACGCCTGCAAAACAGCAAAAACATTTTTCGGACTTTTATTACCAGCATGACGAATACAGTACCTAACTATATCATTTACCTCGCCTCTGTTTTAGTGTCGTGTATTGTAAGTATGTATGCTGTACGCAAAGTATTGTTTATAACCACACGCAATGAAATATACGACACTCCCGACGAAACCCGGAAAATAAAAGGAGCTAAAATACCGAGCCTTGGCGGCATAGGTATTTTTACAGGTTTTATGGTAGTGTCGGCATTTTATATGTACGATGGTATTGCCAACTGGCGCTATGTTATTGCAAGTATCGTCATTCTTTTTTTTACCGGCATATACGACGACCTTGCCAATATGCGCCCTTCAAAAAAGCTACTGGCGCAATTGCTGGCATCTGGCATTACCATGTATTTTGCAGATGTGCAATCGGCGGCGCTGCTGCACATTATAGGCATAGATATTCCGCAATGGCTATATCTGGGTATACTTACTTTTAGTTGCGCATTCTTTATCAATGCATTCAACTTTATAGATGGTATAGATGCGCTGGCATGCGCGCTGGCCATACTATATACTGCTGCGCTTGGCGTAATGTTTGTAGGCTTGCAGGCTACTGCAGCGGCATGTATATGTTTTAGCCTTGCAGGGGCCACGCTTGGGCTACTGTATTACAACCGCTCACCCGCCAAAATATACATGGGCGACACGGGTTCTATGTTACTGGGCTTTATGATATTTGTGCTGTCGGTATTACTGCTGAAGTTATATGCCGGCAGCGTCAATGGTCCGCTACATCAATATGTGCCCACTTACAGCGGCGCCACTATTATTGTACTTGCGCTGCTGACATTTCCTGTTTTCGATGCGCTTAGAGTATTCTTTTATCGCGCATCAAAAGGAAAATCGCCGCTCGTTGCCGACCGTGCACACATGCACTATTACCTTATAGATGCAGGATTTACCCACCCTCAGTCGGTAGCCATTATTATGGGCATCAACATTCTGCTCATTGGGCTCGCCTATACCGTCAGAGGCTGGCAAGTAGCGCCTGCCGCGGCGGCCTTACTGCTACTTGCGGCGCTAGGCATGGCAGTGGTTTATGGCTTGAGGCGGCAACGCAGACAAACCAGTTAACCTATTGCGTTTTGAATACTCCTCCCTCATACTTCGACAGGAAAATATGTGTATTCTCGTTATAGAGCAGATTATTGTTTTTATCCCATTGCGGTTTAATGTCAAAACGCGTTAGCGGCGCTGCTGTGTTGTCGTTGTATTTTGTGTTGAATATGGTTCCGTATTGTTTTAATAAGTAAGCATACCAGAATACTGTTTCAAATCCGCGAAAAACCAATTCGGAAGGTTTTACACCAAACTCGGCTTTACATTTACGTTCTATGTACTGTGTCAACGGCTGGCCGGGATCGAAATAGAAGGGAACTGAGAGCGTAACGGTAAGATTGCGGTAAGCATTGGCTTTTTGCAGCGATGCCATTCCACTCCAGGTAGGCATACCATATACTTCAAAATGGACGGCGGGAAACTCGCGCGATAGCGTTTTCAGCAAGCTGTCGGCAAAACCAATATCCAGTACAGATACGATTACAATATTGGGCTTGGTGGTATCAAACATCCGGCGCAGGCTATCTTTGCCGGGAACACGCTTGCATAGCATAGTATTCAGTACCATTGGCGTGTACTTGTCGGTAGTAAGGTATTTGTAGGCATTCTCATCTGCCAATGTGGATGTACGATAGAACAAACTAACTGCACGACCGGGATATCTAACCGCCACATCGTTATAAATCCAATCGCAGTGGCTCTTTAGCGATGGTTGCAGTAAGGTGAAATATTCATTGTTTTTCACGCCGCCATCGGCAGGAGAAAGGGCGGAAATAAAATTAATCTGCTTCTTACAGGCAAACGTTGCCAAAGATGTAATATCCTTTGTAGCTACTGCGCCAATGATCAGATCGGCTGAGTCAAGTTTGTTTTTGCTGAGCAACGCATCGGGCGTTTCCGCCGCAGAGGCTACATCGTGTATGTAAATATCTATCTGGTAGCCAGCGCGTTTCAAGCTATCTGCCGCCAACTTTATTCCCTGATAAAACGCCATTCCGGGTTGCGCCTTTTCAGGAAGTTTATCTTTAAATGTCACACTTTCGCCTTTCACCAGATCGTCGAGATACATAGGGGTAAGCGCCTCTATGCGGTAACGCGATTTTATAACCGAATTAGGATACTTAATCTCCTTCTTCTTCAGTGGCAGCGGCTTTTTTTTATCTTTTTTCTCCTTTTCTTTCTTTTCCTTTTTTACTGGTTCTGGTTGAGGCTTGGGCTTTTCTGCTTCATGTTTCTTTTTACGGCGTTCGTCGCGCTCCTTACGTTTTAGCTCGCGACGGTGTTCTTTCTCTTTTTCTTTATCCCGCCGGCGCTTATCTTCTTCTTTCCTGCGCTTTTCGCGCTCTTTATCCTTTTCTTTCCTACGCTTATCTTCCTCCTTTCTTTTTTTCTCTACTTCGGCCTTGTGCTTGCTTTTTTCAGCTTCGCTTTTCTTTTTCCAAAACTGCGCATTGGCATTGTTTGACATGCCTATGGCCAACAGAGCCACCAGGAAAACGAGCGTAACTTTGCGTTTAATCATAATAGAAAACAAAGATAAATTTCGGTTTTGAATTAGTTGCAACTAAATTCCGTATAACATCGCCCATAAATGAAACAAACCGCCAAAACGAGTGTGGGCCGCCTATTGAGGCAGCCCACACAATTTATTGATACAGAAATGTTAGTCCATAGCAGTTGCGTCTTCTATCAGCACGCTTGCTTTGTTGTTAAGCATTTCTATAAAGCCACCAGAGATTTCGTAAGTCTCTGTGTTATTATTCTTGTCTTTAAGCACTTTCATTTTACCTTTTCCCAAGGCCGCGATCATTGGCGCGTGGTTCTCAAGAATCTCGAAAGAACCCTCTACGCCCGGCAATTGAATGCCGTATACTTTACCGCTGTAAACTTTGTGCTCCGGCGTTAATATTTCTAATTGCATATTGATTAGTCTAAAGAATAAAGTAAACAGTAGAAAGTCTTGTATAAAACTACCCGACCTGCTGATTACTCGTTCCTGATTACTTAATTTTTAGCCTGCTCCATCAGTTTCTTACCCTTAGCAATAGCGTCATCGATATTACCAACAAGGTTGAACGCTGCTTCCGGATACTCATCTACTTCGCCATCCATGATCATATTGAATCCGCGGATAGTTTCTTCGATTGGCACCAGTACACCTTTAAGACCAGTGAACGCCTCGGCCACGTGGAATGGCTGAGAAAGGAAACGCTGAACTTTACGTGCGCGAGCAACGGTCATTTTATCTTCTTCGCTCAACTCGTCCATACCAAGGATCGCGATGATGTCCTGAAGCTCCTTGTAGCGCTGCAATATCAACTTCACGCGGTTAGCGCAGTTGTAGTGCAGGTCACCAACGATAAGCGGAGTAAGGATACGAGATGTAGATTCCAGTGGGTTAACGGCAGGATAGATACCAAGGTCGGCAATTTTACGGTCAAGTACGGTTGTCGCATCAAGGTGGGCAAATGTTGTTGCCGGAGCCGGATCGGTAAGGTCATCCGCAGGTACATATACCGCCTGTACAGAGGTAATAGAACCATTCTTGGTTGAAGTGATACGCTCTTGCATCAGACCCATTTCTGTAGCAAGCGTTGGTTGATACCCTACAGCCGATGGCATACGACCCAACAGAGCCGACACCTCAGATCCTGCCTGTGTGAAACGGAAGATGTTATCTACGAAGAAAAGGATGTCTTTTCCTT
>CAZLPE010000034.1:0-32348 GCA_964561325.1 uncultured Flavipsychrobacter sp. | reverse complement strand
CTACCAAATGAAAAAAGCAATCAGAAATGGTTGCTTTTTTCATTTTTATCTTGTCGGGCTCATATCCGCAGTGGCGGACACCGGTTCACTCTACCAATAATGGGAACTACGGTTAATCAACATTGAGACTCAGCCTTTAAAACATATAAGCCATAATACGAGCATTATTGAGCCGCTAAAAAGTCCGGCAGAACAATATATATGGTATGATCACCTGAAATTTCTACCTCCATGAAATATCTCAGTTTGCACAGCTATGTTGCGCGCTACTCTTTTATCCTGCTTTGCATAATTTTCAGTGTCTTTTTCATCTGCTCTCGATAGCGTTAGTAATTCAGGGGTAGTATTGGCCGACTTTGTGAGTTTCTGTAATAGTCCTGATACATTACTGCACTTCTTAACGATCACGTGTACTACCTCTCCTACTATTTGCAATCTACCTTCAACCATTAATAGCCGCGATTGTAATATTTCCTTGCGGTATTGGTTAAATAGTTTTGAGAATACTACAAGGTTTGCAATTCCAGTTTCATCTTCTATGGTTATAAATACAATACCGCTGGCTGTACCCGGCCGCTGCCGCACTAATACTAATCCGGCTACTTTTACCATAGCGCCATCCAAATATTTACTTAGGTGTTGATTTGGGGTAACCTGAAGCATGGTTAGTTTTTCCCTGACAAAACTAACCGGATGCGCTTTTACCGATAACGATAATGCACTATAATCCTGAACTACATGCTCAGACAATGTCATTTCGGGCAGTTGCAGCCCTTGTTCAGATGCCGCTTCGGGCTGCTGGCCTATATACATGCCGGTAAGCAGGTCGGCTAATGCTGAAACTTCCCACAATGCCTTTCGTCTGTCTATCCCAATTGAGCGGAATGCATCTGCATCTGCCAGTTTTTCTAATGCAGATACAGCAATACCAGCATTGCGCAATTCAGATACGCTTGTAAATTCTTTTACTCTAGCAGATACAAGTATATTGGTATCTTCTTCTTTCAATCCTCTTACTTGCCGAAAACCTAAACGTAAAGCGCAATACTTACCTTTTTTCGATTCAAGGGTATTATCCCAAAAAGAATGGTTAATATCTACCGGCAATACTTCAACACCATGTTTTCTTGCATCAATTACTATTTGAGAAGGCTGGTAAAAACCCATAGGCTGGCTATTAAGTAATGCTGCCGCAAACACATCGGGATAATAACATTTGATCCATGACGAAACATAAACCAAAAGCGCAAAGCTTGCCGCATGGCTTTCGGGAAAACCATAACTACCAAAACCTTCCAATTGTTTAAATACCCTGTTAGCATATTCTTCGGTATAACCGTTTGCCTTCATACCATCAACCAGCTTCTTATGCCAATCGCTTACTTTTCCTTTAGCCTTAAAAGTTGCCATACTTCTCCGTAAGCCGTCTGCTTCTGCCGGTGAAAACCCGGCTGCAACAATTGCTATTTCCATTGCCTGTTCCTGAAACAATGGCACGCCCAGCGTTCGCCCCAATATGCCTTTTAGTTCCTCTTTAGGATATTCTATCGGCTCTTTTCCTTCACGCCTCCGCAGATACGGATGTACCATATCTCCCTGTATAGGACCAGGCCTAACAATGGCTACTTCAATTACCAAATCGTAAAAGTTATTAGGACGTAACCGTGGTAACATAGACATTTGCGCCCTGCTCTCTATCTGAAATACACCAATAGTATCCGCATGACATATCATTTCGTATACTTTCGGATCATCCTTTTCATTAATCTTGGCCATAGTAAGATCAACATTATAATGCTGCTTTGCGAGCTCAAACCCCTTACGTATGCAGGTTAGCATACCAAGCGCAAGCACATCAACCTTTAAAAAACCTAATGTTTCTATATCATCTTTATTCCACTCAATGCATGTACGGTTTTCCATACGCGCATTGAGTATCGGGCACAAATCAGTCAGCTTTCCTCTCGTTATTACAAAGCCGCCTGTATGCTGACCCAATTGCCGGGGAAAACCTATATACTGCCCCGTGAGCTCCAGTACTTTTTTTAATAAAGGGTCTGTTGAATCAAAACCATCGCTGGAAACGCGCTTACCATTATGCCACTCATCTGTAAACTCCCACGATGCTTTAGAAAGCTGATTGATAGTATCTAAAGACATACCCATTGCCTTAGCCACATCGCGAACAGCCCCTTTATAATGCACTTGCGTTACCGTAGCCACTATAGCCGCACGGTCGCGACCGTATTTTTGATAGATATATTGTATTACTTCTTCCCTTCTTTCATGTTCAAAGTCTACATCAATATCCGGAGGCTCGTTGCGGGCATCCGACATGAACCGAGCAAACAGCAATTTGAACTTAGCAGGATTAACAGATGTAATACCGAGGCAGTAACAAACCACTGAATTAGCCGCCGAACCTCTCCCCTGGCATAGTATCCCCTTACTTCTTGCAAACTGAACATAATCATATACAGTAAGAAAATAGGCGGCATAGTTTTTACGATCTATAAATTCCAGCTCATACTGTATAGTTTCCCTGATACTTGACGACAACGTATCGCCTAATTTTTCTTTAGCGCCCTGCCATGTAAGGCGTATTAGCTCCTCTTGGGGAGTTCTGCCTTCAGTTGTTATTTCTTCCGGATAAACGTATTGCAATTCACTGAGCGAAAACTGGCAGGCTTTAGCAATTTCCTGCGTACGCTCTATAGCGTGGGGGTAATGCCGAAAAAGTCGCTGCATCTCTTGTATAGGCTTCATATATCTTTCTGCATTCTGGTAAAGGCGGTAACCAGCGTTATATATTGTGCATTTTTCACGAATACATGTTAGTACATCCTGCAATTCTCTTCGCTCCCGTATATGGTAATGTACATCATTCATAGCAACCATCGGTATACCCAACTCTTTTGATACTTCCTTAAGCTGGTGAAGTATCTTGCCGTCGTAAACCTGATAAGAACGTATTGCGCCAAGATATAGCTCACTCCCCAAGACGTTCTTGTATTGACGCAACTCTGATATAAAATCCGATTCAAACTGATAATTAAGGTTTAGAGCCGATGGTGGAATTATAATAAACTTTATACCCTCTGCATACTCAAATACATCTGCCTTGTATATATGACATTGTCCTTTTTCGGCACGCAGGTTGCCCACTGAAAGCAATGCCGATAGGCGCCCATAAGCCTCTTTATTGGTAGGGTAAGCCAACATACTTGATCCATCTACCAGATCGAGCCTGCACGCTGGTATTATTCGGATCTGTTTATCTTTTGCCGCAGCGTGCGCCCTGACTATTCCTGCCAGTGTATTTCGGTCTGTTATGGCTATTTCTTTATAGCCTAATGCAATAGCTTGTTCAACTATTTCTTCGGGGTGCGAACCGCCTCGCAAAAAGCTGAAGTTTGTCGTTATCTGTAGTTCTGTATAGCTCATTTTACTTTATGCAAAAAATCCATGAATAAACCATTTAGGGTTGCCTTGTTCATAGCTCCCCGCTCTAAACAACCAATATCTTGCACCTTTATCGTCCTCTACGCAGTAGTAATCGCGGTATTGCCCATGCTGCAACCACCATTCCTGTTCTATTCTCTCTGGGCCGTCTGCCTTGCATACGTTATGCAATTCACCATTATATCTAAATAGCATAGGCGGATAATCAGGCATAGGTACGGTTACTTCAATTGTTTCGGGTTTGGATAACAAGTGTATCGGGCGCGGCAAATCTGTTCTCCAGCTTGTCTGTGTTTTTTCAGACAGGTCGGCAGCGAGCCTAACAGACCGCTCCGGCCAGTAATGCTCATCGGGCAAATATCTGTGAATACTATCCATACCAAATTTGCCTGCAATTCTGTCCAGCAATTCTCCTATAGCTGTGCCCTTGCCGCCTTCAGAGAAATCCCACAAAGCATCTTGAACCGGCGATATATGCTCTACTACAGGAGCCTCCAATGTAAATACTTCAATACCCAAAGCTGGTTCTATCGTTACAATTTTCAGTTCAAACAACTTGAACAGGTGCGCTACATTTCGTGACGAACGGTTTGTTCCTATCTCAATTTGCTGTACTATTCCATCTATCCGGTAACATTTAAACACACACTTTCGCAGACCTATTTCTTCTTTGCCAAGCCGACAGCATAGTTTTTCCAGCAATTGCTTCAGGGCTATTTCAATACCAGTTGCTGTTCTTATTGGCTCAATGCTGGGTAGCCTTTCCTGATATGGCTCTATTGGTTGTACAGGATTTATTACTTCATACTCCTGACCTAATGCCTGATCTATTCTTATGAGTAGTTCATCACCAAAGCGCCTGCGCAGCGCTTTACGCGGCATCCCTATAAAATCCTTTATCTGGCAGAGCCCTAACTTTTGAAGCTTTTCTGTTATAGAATTTTCAAGCCGAATAGCCGCCGGAGGCAATGGCAGTAATGCATCTAATTGACCGTACCTTTCAACAATAGGCGAACCTTTGCCATAGCGCGAAACAGCCCAAGCGGCCCCGATAGTATCGGCCACCGCAACCCTTACGTCATATCCGAAGCTGCGCAGTTTTGTAAATATATCGGTCAAATAGGGCTGCTCGCCGCCCCACAGATGCGAACAGCCGCTTATATCCATTATCAACCCATCTGGCATATCTACCGCAACAACTGGCGTATATCTCAAGCACCATTCGGCAATAGCACTAAGCAAATCCGCTGTCAACTGTACTTTATCATCAAACACAAGGAGCGATGGCAAAATAGCCCTGCAGTCGGCTACTACCATACCCACATCTATGCCATTTTTCTGTGCTACTAAATTAGCTGCCTTAATAACCATTCGGCCATGTTCGGGCGCAGCCATAACAAAAGGAATATCTTTTAATTCGGGTTGCCGGCGCACCTTCCAGTCTGTCTTTAGATGGCGAAACCATATTGCTACATATCTTTTCATACTATCCGGTTTTTCTTTTTTGAATTTCAGTATTGGAGATAGTTTGCCAGTTAAGATGCTTAAACTTTCCTGCCGACCATTCTATCTGCCATGAGCCGGGCTTGCCGTTCCTTACTTTGAGCAACTGTACATTCCAGCGCGGAAATCCTGTACCCGGTATTCCATCTGCATTGCTGACTATTGGTTTTATTTTCCATTTGCTGACGCAAGCGGTAACATTCTCGGCCTTTGAAATGTAGCGGTGAATAAAGCCCGTTACATTACTTTGCTCTACTGCAAGTTGCAGTCTTCTTGACTCAATAAAAGACAGTTCATTTAATTCGCCGACTACGGCAGACACCGAGGTGCATTTTAGCGCTTCTTCTATTGCCCACAACACCTCTTTTTGCTTCCATAAGTCTACAAAAATTATACGCTCAGGCGACAACCCGAAAACAGTTAATGCCGGCGGATATATTGTTCTTTTATTGCTTACCCATATAGTTGTTCCGCTGTTCACTAATTTGCTTATCAATCCAGTCATAAATCCGTTTGTAGCAGCGGCGTCTTCTTTAGCATAGCTATTAAACTCATGTATAGCGCCCAAGGGAAAAGTCTGGTCGGGAAATGCTTTTTCAACTTCCCAAAGACCAGTATTAATACTCTTCCCGAAAACCTTTTTGTGCCTTTGCATGAATTGCACCTCTTTTTGCAATTGCTGAATAATATCCTGTTTTACCGCTTGCATCATGTAGAAAATTAATTATTTTTGTTGCCAATAGCAACAATACATTGTTTCCAATAATAACACAGCATTATGACAGCTCCAAAAATATTTTTCCACAATAACATTCGTTTCCTCAGGGAGCGTAAAAAAATGAGTCAGGAAGAACTGTCTGCAGCGCTTGACCTCTCGAGAAATAAGCTGCAGGCATTGGAATCAGGAAAGACTATAAACCCTTCTGTTCTGGATTTTATTAAGTTTTCAGACTACTTCAAAGTAAGTGTTGACAGCCTGCTGAAAATAGACCTGACTAAATTAGGAGAACTAAAACTGAAAGAACTGCTGGCAGGTAATGATGTGTATATGACAGGCAGTAAAATAAGGGTGCTGGCAATAACTGTTGACAAAGACAATAAAGAAAATGCAGAATATGTGCCAATTAAAGCAAAAGCGGGTTATATGGCAGGCTATAATGACCCGGAATTTATTGCAGGGCTACCAAGGTTCAATCTACCCAACTTGCCAAAATCAGGAACATTCAGAATGTTCCCGACTTCTGGCGATTCTATGCTACCCATTCCTGAGAACAGTGAAGTAATAGCCCAATATGTTGAGGACTGGAAAAGCCTTAAACCCGATACTCCTTGTATAATAATACTTAAAGGACAACAGGACTTTGTTTTTAAGCTGGTAACTATTCAGGAAAATGGCGAAGCGCTACTCAAATCACTGAACCGTAGCTATATACCCTATACCGTACAGCCTGAGGACATACTGGAGATTTGGAAATATTATAAACACCAGACAGACATATTACCACAGCCTGAAACTGATTTGCAGGAATTGAAAACGTTGATTTTAGAGTTGCGCAATAGTAGAAAGTGAAATCTACCAATATTGCACCTGCTCACAGCAACTGCTGAATAAAACATTTGAAATACAAATAAGGCAACATATGCAAAACTGGCTCCCTTTCGATTTGTATAAAAAACGACGCTCTATTTTGCATTTATCTAAAACAACAATGCCCTAAAAAATCACTGCAAAAAGTAAATTGTGCAACAATAAGAAAGTATGCAGATGCAGGCCTGTATGCCGTAATTATAATATGAATCTAATTATGGCCTGGCAGCCTGTTCTATCCATTGGTCGCCTATACCATTGCATTACACTAAGTAGCTTTACTTGAGTCGCTAAGAACAAGTCATGTATATATCTTATTCTTAGCGACTCAGCCGCCGAGAAGGGCGTTATCACCTGCCATCATATACTACACCCGATGTAGGCGTTTCGTGTAATTCTATTTTAGAAAGTGATGGAATGCCCACCTTTATTTTATCCCAAAACCATACAGCCATCAACTCGCAAGTAGGGTTTTCGAGCCCGGGCACGTTGTTGAGCAATTTATGATCTACCATATTAATTATTGGTTCTACTATATGTTTTATTTCAGCAAAGTCCATTACCCAACCGAGCTCAGCATCTGGCTGGCCGTCAATGTACATTATCAATGTATAGGTATGGCCGTGTACCGATCTGCACTTGTGTGTTTCCGGTACATTAGGTAAAAAGTGTGCGGCATCGAAAGTAAATTTCTTAAAGATTGTCATTCTATTATGTTTGGTCAATTGATTTGTGGTGCAAAATTAGGCTTTATAGTTTTTCAAATCTTGCCTGAAAGAATCTTAAGTATTTGGGTTCGTAGGTCATGCGCAGTCCTTTTATTTTGTTGCGCCGCTGGTACACATTGTGTACCGATTCGGCTATTACATCCATATGCGCTTGTGTATATACTCTGCGTGGTATGGTAAGACGAACTAATTCGAGCTTGGGGTAATAGTGGTCGCCTGTTTTTGCATTTCTGCCTGCCGATACTATGCCTCTTTCCATGGTACGAATGCCGGCATCTGCGTAAAGCTCTGCTGCAAGCGCTTGAGCAGGAAACTGATCCTGACGAACATGCGGCAGAAATTTAGCCGCATCAATAAAAATACCGTGGCCGCCTATTGGCGTTACAATCGGAATGTCGCGCTGCATAAGGTTATCGCCTAAGTACAATACTTGTCCTACTCGCGCCTTAATATGTTCATCTTGCACAGACTCTGCTATACCTATTGCCATAGCCTCCATGTCGCGGCCTGCAAGCCCGCCATAGGTATGTAAGCCCTCATATACTACTACCAGATTGCTTGCTTCGTTGTAATATTCTTCGTCGTTGAACGCCAGAAAACCACCAATATTAACCAATGCATCTTTTTTGCCGCTGAAGGTAGCGCCGTCGGTATAGGAACATATTTCTTTTACAATGCTTTTAATTGTTCTTTTAGAGTATCCCGGCTCGCGCTGCTGGATAAAATAAGCATTTTCGGCAATCCGGGTCATGTCGAGGATTACCTTTATGCCATGTTCTTTGGTAAGTTTACGCACTTGTATCAGATTATCCATAGACACCGGCTGTCCGCCGGCAAGATTGACAGTAACGGCAACACATACATATGGTATACGGTCTGCGCCATACTCGTCTATTATGTTTTTTAGTTTTACAAGGTCTATATTACCTTTAAATAAATGCTGGTTTTGCGGATCGTGCGCCTCGTCTATAATTACATCTGTAAATGTTCCTCCTGCCAGTTCCTGATGCAGGCGCGTAGTGGTAAAGTACATGTTGCCGGGTATTACATCGCCGGGTTTTATCATCACTTTCGATAGTATGTTCTCTGCTCCACGCCCTTGGTGCGTAGGAATCATATATTTATATCCATAGTGTTCTTTAACAGATTTTTCCAGATTATAGAAATTCTTACTACCAGCATATGCCTCATCGCCCACCATCAACCCACTCCATTGCCGGTCGCTCATTGCCGACGTACCGCTGTCGGTGAGCAAATCGATGTATACATCTTCCGACTTTAGCAAGAAAGTATTGTATCCGGCATCTTTTATCGCATTTTGCCTTTGCGCTTTTGTGGTCATTTTCAACAACTCCACCATTTTTATTTTGTATGGTTCTGCCCACGAGCGCTTATTTGTCTGTTGCATGGTCTGTTATTTTGTTGATCCAAAGGAACAAGATTTCTTATAATGTAATTATGAGTTTAATCATAGTTGATGGACAGTAAGCGCTCTAAATTTGTAGCATTCGTACCATTACGATTCCCAGTTAAGTATCATTCAAGCATAAAATTTAGTTTATGGAATCTCCATTTTCAACAATTGGTAAGGCTACGCTGGTAGCACTTGTTATTTCTTTTGCAGCGCTTTATGCAAGCGAAAACACAAGCAAAGTAACATCTATAGCATTTGCAATAATATTATTGGGCATAGCAGTATTTCAGTTATTGCAGATGCGCAAATTATCGTTTAGGATGGTAGGCTAATATGCCAAATAGCGCCCTTGTAAAACGAGACGATAATGTAAATGAAAAACACCGTAGCTCATTTTATTTACAATAAGCTACGGTGTAGTAGTATAGCGTTGGTCTAATTTATATTTGTTCCAGCTTTGCGGTGAAATGACGAAGCATTGCAGGTTCTTCGGTAATGCGCAATCCTCTTATAGTATCGCGTTTTTCATACACCTCTATTATTACTTCGGCTACATAGTCTATGTGGCTTTGCGTATATACCCGCCTTGGTATCGCCAATCGTACTAATTCCATTGGAGCAGGTATCAAATTGCCGCTCGCATCGTATTTGCCAAACATTAGCGATCCTATCTCTACACTCCTTATGCCGCCCTCTATATACAAAGCGCCTACCAGCGCTTGTCCGGGATATTGATGCGATGGTATATGCGGTAAAAATGCTTTAGAGTCTAAATAAACCGCATGGCCTCCAGCCGGTTGCATTACAGGTACGCCGGCGGCTATCAGTTTGTTGGTCAGGTATTCTGTACTTCTTATTCGGTATTGCAGGTAGTATTCGTCCATTACCTCCATAAGGCCTATGGCTATGGCCTCCAGGTCGCGCCCGGCAAGGCCGCCATAAGTAGGGAAACCCTCTGTAATAACCAGTAGGTTCCTGCACTTCAATGCAAGGCCTTCATCGTGCATGGCCAGAAATCCACCTATGTTGGCAAAAGCGTCTTTTTTAGCGCTCATTGTGCAGCCGTCGGCATACGAAAAGAGTTCTTTGACTATTTCGTGTATAGACTTATTGGCATAGCCATCTTCGCGCAACTTGATGAAGTAGGCATTTTCAGCAAAACGGCAAGCATCTATGAACAGGGGTATATTATACGCGTTGCAAATTCTGCGCGCCTCGCGTATGTTTTGCATACTTACAGGCTGTCCACCGCCAGAATTGTTGGTTATAGTTATAATGCACAACGGAATATGCTCTGCTCCTTTTTCCACAATGAACTTTTCTAATGCCACAGTGTCTATATTGCCTTTGAAGGGCGCGGGTATAGAAGGGTATTTGCCTTCTTCGCAAATAAGATCGACGCCGGTAGCCCCCGAAAATTCAATGTTTGCACGCGTAGTGTCGAACAGGGTATTGCTTATAATATACTTTCCTTCGCCGCCTATTATGCTAAACAGTATTTTTTCTGCAGCCCTACCTTGATGCGTGGGTATCACCAGCGGCATGCCGGTAATATCCTGAATCGTTTTTTCGAACCGGAAGAAGCTTGGGCTTCCTGCATACGACTCATCGCCCTGCATTATGCCCGCCCATTGGTTGCTACTCATAGCGCTGGTGCCGCTATCGGTTAGCAGGTCTATTAGCACATCTTTTGAGTGAATCAGGAATGGGTTGAAATGAGCTTGCGATAGTATTTCTATGCGCTCGTCTACAGTATTAAAATAAATTGGTTCAACCGATTTTATTCTGAATGGTTCGATAATTGTTTTCATTTATGCTACCCTATTTTTGATTTGGAGAGTTATGAATATATATAGGGTAAAACTAATCAGGCGCAGTCGCTAAAATTATGACTACAGTCATTGTAGCCCATTTGGCAACCAAATTATTTGCACTATATAACCAGTCTGTACTTAGTGATTAACTTTCAAAAAGTTGGTATTTTTATGCCATCGTTAATTAAAAACCTGTAATAACTGAAATGATAGCCAATCAAGTATTTTATCATGGCACTAAGGCGCAGTTGAACATTGGCGACCTTTTAGCTCCGGGGTTTTCTTCTAACTATGGTTCGAATAAAAAAGCGAGTTACGTCTACTTAACGGCAACAATGGATGCCGCTATCTGGGGCGCTGAACTGGCAAATGGGGCGGGTGGCGAAAGAATATATATTGTAGAACCTACTGGACCAATTGAAGACGATCCTAATCTGACGGACAAGAAATTCCCCGGAAATCCTACAAAGTCTTACCGTACTAAATTCCCGTTAAAGGTAGTTGGCGAAATAACAGAATGGGTAGGACATACGGAAGACCAACTTATGGTAATGCGCGAGAATCTGGAGCGACTAAAGAGAATGGGCATTGAGGCTATAGAGGATTAATAGCGTTTATTTTCTCAAAATTTTTTCCATAGCCCTTCCTTTAGCTATTTCATCAACTAATTTATCCATATATCGAATTTTCTGCATCAGAGGGTCTGCAATATCTTCAATGCGATAGCCGCAAATTAGCCCTGTTATTTTTGTAGCGTTGGGATTTAGCTGAGGCGCTTGGGCGAAAAAAGTTTCAAAATCAACCCTGTCTTCTACTTGTTTTTGCAACATGCCCATGTCATATCCCGTAAGCCAACAAATTACGGTGTCTACCTCGTCTTTAGTACGATTTTTCTTTTCTACTTTTTGTATGTAGAGCTTGTAAACGCTCGCAAACGACATTTTGAAAACTCGTGCATTATCCATTTTATAAAGATACAAACCCAGTGTTTTTCTCCAAAATATATGTTCCTAAGTTGCCGGCCAACTATGATATTTCTGAAAATTGGCGTACTTTTAGGTACGTATTTTTAGAATTTATTTTCACCAACAAAAAGGATAAAATGTGTGATGAAAGCTAATAAGTACAATTTGTTTTAAACTAAGGATGTAATTGAGATTGTACACAGTTCGCGAATCTCCAACTACAGTAATGATTACAATAAGTTAAGTGTTTTGCAAGTTTTTGATAGTGTATTGCTAAAGAACCAACTTTTATATGGCTGACAGGTATAAACTGTTGATTGACTCTATGAATGGTGTTGTATGGGAGGCGAATCCGGCTACCATGGAGTTAAATTTTATTAGCGAAAATGTGTTCCAGTTATTGGGCTATACATCTGCAGATTGCTTAAATGAAAAATCATTTTGGAGCGACATCATATTTACAGATGATAAAACCATTGTGGCAAATTTTTTGCAATCTGCCACCCAACAAAAAAACAGCAATTGTGAATTCAGAGTAATAAGAGCAGACGGAAGAATAGCGCATATTAAAAACCATACCACATCTGTTTATACAAACGGTGTTTTGACAAGCATCTGCGGATTGATGATTGATGTATCGCATGAGCGATTGATGGAGCAATTAGAACACCTGGAAAAGGAAGTACTTGAATTGAATGCCAAAACTAATACTGAAATTGAAAACATACTAAAGTATTATGTCATTGGGCTGGAAAGAATATTTCCAACAATGAAGTGTTCGATTTTGCGTATTCAAGATGGTAAAGCATTTAATTGGGCATCGCCATCGCTACCTGCAAAATACATTAGCGATATTGACGGATTAACGATAGGGCTGAACACAGGATCTTGCGGTACTGCTGCCTTTTTAGGACAAAAAGTAATTGTTTCTGATATTGAACATGATGAGAAATGGGCAGACTATAGAGACTTTGCGCTTGTGCATAATTTAAGAGCTTGCTGGTCTCAACCCATCATTAATTCTATGGGCGTTGTAATGGCAACTTTTGCATTATATTACGATGTAGTGAAAATACCCAATGAAGATGAGTTGGCATTTATAGACCGGTCGGCAGCTATTCTTCGTATTATCATGGAGAACAAGTTGTATGCAAAGGCCATTGTGGAAATGAACAATATGGCAGCGCAAGGACAGCAATTGGCTAATTTCGGCACATGGCAATGGGATTTCAATAGCCATGATGTGATATGGTCAGATACATTGTACCGGATATTTGGTTTAGATCCGCTGCAATTTTACCCTTCATATGAAGGATACCTTCAATTTGTCCATCCTGAAGACAGAGAGAAAGTAAAGCAAATCTTAGATGCTGCGCATGAAAAAAGAAAGGATGTTACATTTGAAGAACGAATTATTCGTCCTGATGGAAGTATACGTTATTTGAAATCATGGTTTAGGGTTTTGACTAATGTAGATGGAAAACCAATAAAATTTATTGGCGCAAGTCTGGATGTAACACAAGCAACTGTCAGTAAAATAAAGATGGCCAATATTGCCTGGCAACAATCGCATGTTGTCAGGGCGCCGCTCGCACGCATAATGAGTTTGGTTACATTGTTGTATGAAGGTAGATTATCCAAAGACGACATTGAAAAGAATCAACTGTTCGAAATGATAATGAATTCTGCCCATGAGCTTGACGGCGTTATCAGAGAGATCAATGACAATACGGTTGTTAGTGTATAAATTAAGGTATTGTTTGTGCTACTGCGGTATAGCGCCGTTTTTGCGGTAAATCGTTCATTATAATAGCGTTTATTTTATTAACCCTTGATATATGAAGCCTATTTTCTTTTCCATATTTTTTACCGCATTTGCCGGACTGCTATCGTGCAATAATACCGTTAGCTCAGATGCCAATGCAGTGAAATCAGAAGCCGCAAAACCTGCAAACGACATTGTAAGATTGCGCAATCAGTTAGTTAAATTTGTGAGCGCTAATGGCGTAAATACAGGCGTAGCGATAAAACGACTAAACACTGGCGACACGTTAAGTGTAAATGGCGACCATCATTTTGCCATGATGAGTGTATGCAAATTTCCACAGGCTATAACGTTGCTACATCTGGTAGATGAAGGTAAGCTGTTGCGCACAGCCAAGGTGCACATCACCCCATACGACCTTACGGTACCTACAAATAGTACTCTTAAAAAAGATCATCCCCGAGCGCCCTTCGATCTTACTATTCCGGAAGCTTTTGCTTACTCAATAGGACAAAGCGACAATGTAACGAGCAATGTAATTTTTGCTATGGATGGCGGTCCGGCAGCAGTTGAATCGTATATACACAGTATTGGTATAAACAGTATAGGCGTGGGAGTTGACTACAGACATATGCGTTCAGATTCGCTGTACAGAAACTGGATAACGCCCGTTGCGGCGGCTGAATTGCTTAGTAAGTTTTATACACAACCTATTTTGAGCGACACAAGTAAAGCTACTTTGTGGAAAGCAATGGTAGAAGCGCCAAATGGAAAGAACAGGCTACCGGGGCTATTGCCTGCCAATACGGTGATAGGCCATAAAACCGGAACATCATCAAGAGACAGCGCTAACCTGACAACAGCATACAACGATATAGGCATAATACAGTTGCCTGATGGCAGCGCTGTAGCCATTGCTGTATTCATAGAAAAATCGCCGCTCACCGATGACGAAAATGCATCCATTGTAGCTGAAATAGGGAAAATGGTTTGGGATTTTTATACAATGAAATAGGCACAACAATTAATATAACTTAGTTAATAGCACAACTAT
Source organism: uncultured Flavipsychrobacter sp. (assembly GCA_964561325.1). Classification (GTDB taxonomy): domain Bacteria; phylum Bacteroidota; class Bacteroidia; order Chitinophagales; family Chitinophagaceae; genus Nemorincola. The sequence continues at coordinate 18,055 of CAZLPE010000034.1, read as the reverse complement.
AAAGAATTGATATTACTACGCACAATGCCATTAGTTCGGTTTTATGCATACATGTTACAAATCTACATAAAATACACCCGGTGTCTGTATTACTCAAGCAAACCGATTATGGGCGACTAAACCGAGTATCTTTCAGGAAGGTTGAATCAGTAAATGTTTTTAGAAATGCGACAAGCTGTTGCTTCTCAAACGTATTCAAATGAAGTCCATTTGCTTTTGCAGTCAATGACATTACAGGGTCAAGGTTATTCACCTTGTGCATACCATTGTCATAAAAATCCACCACTTCTTCGAGCGACGTGTACCTACCATCGTGCATGAAATGGCTGCGTAGAGCGACATTTCGTAAATTGGGCGTTTTGAACTTTCCCAAATCGCTCGCTTTCCCCGACGAGGTGTAGTAGCCTTTGTCGGCTTCCTTTATGTAAATACTATCAAGCCCGGTATTGTGCAACAAATTATCGGTTGTAGCCGAATTTATATGACAATGAAAACAATCGCCTTTCTCTGTAAAAAATATATAATACCCTTTCAGTTCTTCAGGCGATAACTGATATGCGCCGCGCAAGTACCTGTCGTATTTAGAACCAGCAGAAACCTGGGTCCTGATAAATTGCGCCAATGCATAGGCTAAATCTTTATAAGTTATAGACTCTATGCCATAATACTTTTTATATAAGGCCTTGTAAGTTGCATTTTGATTAACCTTAGCGAGATCGGTAGCAAAAAAGTCTTTTACCTCAAATAGCATTATGTCTTCCAGCGTTCCCTTTCTGGAGCCATCCCACATAAAGTTTGTACTCCAGGCCAGATTTACATGGGGCAAAACAGTAACATCGTTGTACAAATCAGGTATGGTAAACCCATATTCCTGCCTGTGACAGCTACCGCATGATCTTCCATCGTTAGAAAGTATATTATCGTAATAGAGCATTCTACCAAGCTGAGCAATCTCTTTATAAGGCTTATTGTCTGCCGGAATTAGGGGATCTGGAAAATAAGCTGGCGTCATAATGGTATCTGGCGTCAACTTTGCCAAACTATCTGTAATAATGCCAGGATTAGCGTCTGTCTTTCTGCTACAAGAATAAAGACACAACCCCGCGCAAAATAAACTTAATAAAACCCCTGACATTGTCTTGCTCATAGCCAACAATTTTTATCTATTTATCTACTCACCCCTCAATACATCTTTTCCATTGTCTGACAGTTTTTGCATGAGCGCGCTATTACCCATACTAAAAACACCATCTGTATTAAAACTATACACACTCGGATTACAAAACCACTCGTTTACATTCATAACAACATGAATAGTTGTATTTGCAGGTTGGGCAACCTGTAAAGCACACTTAAAACCAGCTTTTACCTGAAACCCATTTACGCCAAGATGCATTGCAAAACCGGGTAATGCGGCTGCGTTTTGCCAGTGACCTTCCAATTTCAGAAAATGGTAGCCGCCACCCATGGCATCGGGCCAACCCATCGCCATATTAGCCGCTGTTGCCGGCAACGAATTAGATAAGTTAGTATTAGAATCAAGTCCAATTAACAACGATACGGAATCATAGCTCCCTGTAGGCATACCTTCAATACCGGATAATACAAACGGAACAGTATCGTATTTTGCATCTACATAAATTGGCGCAGGGCAAGAATGCAGCAAGGCGCCTGCCCGGTAAAACTTAATATCGCTTAAATAATACTGCAACTGTGCAATACTATAACGTTCGCCAGCTTCGTTCGTAAACAGCAGCGTATCGAACAACAACGGTTTATCGCTTACACGATACCCTATTTTGAGCTCAATCTTGCCGTTTACTACTTTTGTGGGCTGTATTTCATCTTTCTTGCAGCCAGCCAGAAAGACGATCGCCATGAAAATTAGTATACCATACCGCTTCATAATTCAATTATTATCCTCGACAAATAAATATCTATGCTTTTCTGCGTCTAAGCTCCTTATCTATTAACACGAGCTCACGCGACGTTTGTCCACCAACGGAGGTGTTTTCGGTCGCCCGTCTTAGCAAATAGGGAATTACATCTTTCACCGGACCATAGGGCATATACTTGGCAACATTATAACCTGAGGCTCCCAAATTGAACGAAATATTATCGCTCATGCCAAAAAGCTGAGAAAACCACACCTTATTTTCATCATTTTTCAGACCCGTTTCAGACATATACGAAACTGCGAGCGCATTGCTTTTCTCGTTATGGGTGCCAATAAAAAACCCAATAGCGTTAAGGTTTCTCATGCAATGCAATATTGCCTCATTAAAGTCTCTGTCTGTGCTTTCCTTATTTGGCTGAATCGGGTCGGGATAATTCATATGTGCGGCGCGCAAACGTTCTTTTTCCATATAGGCGCCCCTCACTATTTTCACGCCCAGTAGGTATCCATCTCTAACTGCATCCTGTATACATTGCTTCAGGTAAGGCAATGTGCCGTGGCAATACAGTTGATAAGTATTAAAAACAAACACCCTACCCTTATTATATCGCTGCATCATCAGTTCTGTTATTATGTTGCATGGCGTCTGTATCCAGGTCTCTTCAGCGTCTATCAATACCATTACTTTACACTCTGCCGCTGCGCCGCATATCATGTTTATTCTATTCACTACCCTATTCCATTCGTCCTTCTCGTTGCTATCCAACGCTTCTACACCACTACTGTGAATTTTTTCTAACAAAGAAAACCGGCTGTATCCGGTAATCTTCAAACTTACAAAGGGCATATTTTTATGCTTGGCTGCAAACCGTATGGCTTGTATACATTCGTTGCGCGCATTGTCGAAGTCTGTCTCCGTTTCTTTTCCTTCTACGCCATAATCAAGTATTGTACTCACTTTATACTTTGCAATATGCTCGGCCACAGCAGACATTTCCTGCAATGTTTCCCCTCCGCAAAAAATCCGGAAAATGGTATTCCTGAGCAACCAGTTGACTGGCAACTTCAAGCTCATTGAAAAATTAATGAACGCAATACCAATACTTGTCAGCGCTCGCGATGCCATAAATCCGAATAAAAAACGCGCTTGTTTCAATCTATTTGTAGAACGATATTTGAACGCAACTTCTGTGTTATTAAAATCTGGCGTCATAGCTACTATTTTGAATCAGGAAGAATCAAATCTGTATAATGTATAACGCAAAGGTACCGGAGTCCACATTCCGGAATTATGAGTATGGTCATGAACTAAAAAAACAGACAACATACAATATGAAAGGGACAGTATTTCTTTGCAACTATTATTGGGAACCGCTATCAATAACCTACAGGCACGTAACTATTTACGGAGCCTAACAGACACAACTTATATCGTATATCTTACTTTTTCTGGCTTTTGCGCCGCACAATAATTTTATTACATTTGGTAAGTAAATGACTTTCAGTGGCTATAGTGGATTAAAACCCGCCATATGTATATGTTGACATGGCTATTCCAAACGCATTAAGCGCACTATAGGCATCGACTATTATCCATTACGCAAAACCATTTCAGAAACAGGTATTTGTAATACCCAGGTGTTGAACTATACCTCTTAAACCACATTTGTAACAGTAAAAAACCTAATGAAAAAAATTACAATTATCGCTATTGCAGCCTGTCTCAGCGTGCCATCAGTCTTTGGGCAGACAAAATCAGACACCCTAAATATTCAAAAAGCAGTAATTGCTATCGACGGGATGCATAAGTGCAACGAAGGAATTGTGTACTTGAATATGGTATCGGAAGCAAGTAAAAATAATCCCACGTATATCCTGACAATGGCTAAGGCGTACGACTGCCTTTCTAAAAACTCGGAGGCAATAAAATACTATGAACAATATGTGGCAATAGACCGAACAAATGCTGCCGCCAACAAACGCCTGATAGCGCTAAAGGACGAAGAAAATAACAGCGCAGTGGTAAAACAGCAGGAACGACGTATAAAAAACTTCTACAAAGGGGTAAAACATGGCAATAAAAGCTATACGCTCAACGACAACGAATACTGTTGGGGTATTGGTTCGGCATTGATGTTAGGAGGACAGAAGTCGCCCTACTTAGGTGGTTTGGACCTGAACTTGATTAGTAGTGTTCCGTTTGCAAACAACCACTGGCTATTTAAAATAAACGCTGCTATCGGTTTTTTGAACGGCGGTAAAAAAACATGGTTTGCGAGTGTGCTCAACACTACAGAAGATGACATTACAGATATTCCAGCAGCTTTTCATGGCCGAATGAATCTTGCATTTGCGGCAGTAGTTACCAATAAAAGAAGGTATGCAATTACTGTCGGTCCTGATTTTGGATTTGAAAGTTTGGTATTGCCTGAAATATCTATGAAAACAGACTTCAAAAACTACTCCAAAAAATCAATTTACACTCCTTTTATCGGCCTGACTACTTGTTACCTTTTTGGCGAACATTTTTATAGCAGTTTGTCTTATTCTTTTTCAACTGTTTCGACATTTAAGAACGAAAATATTCCATTGGCCGCAACCGAAACGCCGTTAAATGCAAGTTCTATCAGGTTGGTAATTGGCTTTCGCGGAGTAACCGAAATGAGCTATTTTCATAGATAACAATTGTAGCAAATAATCATACAATACAAAATATTATGACCCTAACAGAAGTAATGGATGAACTCGCAGCATATGGCAGCGATAGCATAAAAAAAATATTACTAAAACATGGCGTAAAAGAACCATTCTTTGGCGTAAAGGTGGAACACTTGAAATTGATTCAAAAGAAAATAAAAAAGGACTATAACCTTGCCAACGAATTGTACCGGACGGGTAATGCCGATGCCATGTATCTGGCGGGATTAATTACCGACGATGATAAAATGACTAAAGAAGACCTGCAAGAATGGGTAAAACTTGCAGTGTCGAACAACATAAGCGAATATACTGTGCCATGGGTTGCGGCAGGTAGCCGGTATGGTTACGAGCTGGCGCTGGAATGGATAAATGCCGAGGAGGAACATATAGCTGCCGCCGGATGGTGTACGCTAAGTGGAATAGTATCGCTGAAGCCAGACGGCGAACTGAACACAGCAGAATTGAAAGCGTTGCTGAATACTGTAGAAAACAATATTCATAGGGCCCCAAACAGGGTAAGGCAATGTATGAACGGCTTTGTCATTTCTTTGGGGGCCTATGTCAGATCGTTGACAGATGATGCTATAAATGCGGCCAACACCATAGGCGCTGTAACAGTAGATATGAACGGCACAGCCTGCAAAGTACCGGCCGCAGCTGAATACATACTAAAAACAATAGAACGGAACCCTACCGGCAAGAAAAAGAAAACAGTAAAGTGTTAAACGTCCTAATCCTGACAAAAGACCACTTCCAAAAACTTGTAAATTCCCGTCAATAAAACTTTAAACAGATGAAACCAATCAACTTCGCAACAATTTTCTTGTTGATTTGTCTATCCAGTATCGTTTCAAGCGCCAGCGCTCAAACGGTTATTAAACTGGAGAAAAAAGACGGACAGTACACAACCCAATGCCAAGTAAACGGCGTAAAAATGAAGGTGGCGATCAACACCGGCGGCTTTGAAGTGGGTATATCGCAGGTAGAAGCTAAGTTTATGATCAAAAACGGATACATAAAAAAGGAAGACATACTAAAAAGCAAACTTTACGAAACAGCGAGCGGTGAAATAGCGGAAGGGACTGAGATTATACTCAGAAAAATAGACATCTCCGGTTATGTGCTTACAAATATTAAAGCGTTAGTTGTCGGCTCTGAAGGAGCGCCGCTGCTTATTGGGCAAAATGCGCTGGCAAGAATGGGCAAAATTTCAATAGACTACAACAATAATACCCTTATCATTCCGAATGGCCCCAAAAAAGGCGCACCAACCGACATTAACAACATTCATAATTTATCCAACGACAAAATAGAGTTAGTGCATGTGCAGGGCGGCGAATTTGGCATGGGCAGCGATAATGCCGACGACGAAGAAAGTCCGCGGCATAATGTTGTTGTTAATAGCTTCAGTATTGGAAAATATGAAGTGACCGTTGGGCAATTTCGTTCTTTTATTGAAGCTACGTCGTACCGTACCACAGCCGAGACAGACGGTAGCGCCACTCATTTTCACAATGGAAAATGGGATCAGGTAAGACATTTGAACTGGCAATACAACAGCGCAAAATTTGAGCGTTCGCCAAACGAAGATTATGAACCTGTAATCTATGTTTCGTGGTACGACGCACAACGGTTTTGCGAATGGATGACCCTTCAAACAGGCCATAAGTACAGGCTGCCAACCGAAGCTGAATGGGAGTTTGCAGCAAGAGGAGGCGCCAAAACAAACAACTTCAAATACAGTGGCAGCAATGATATTGAAGAGGTAGGCTGGGTTACCGGCAACTCTGGCGACAGAATAAGAAATGTGGGGCTAAAAAAACCGAATGAGTTGGGTTTGTATGATATGACTGGAAACGTAATTGAATACTGCCAGGATTGGTTCGACAAAAACTATTACAAGTATAGTCCGAAAAACAACCCTAAAGGGCCAGAAACAGCGAAGGAAAAGGTAGCGAAGGGCGGCGGTATTTTTAGCACACCCAGCGATAGCCGAAACACCGACCGACATTGGGATGAGCCATTTTCGCGCTGTAATTATAACGGCTTCAGAGTAGTGGTAGAAGATTAAGCTGCTTTAGGCTACAGAATAACTCGGTTTTTTGCTATGGTATTAAAACGCTACCTTTAGTACACCGAAAACAAAATACTATGAAAAAGCTGCAACAACTTACCAAAGAAGTAAACGAAATGACCTTGAAAATAGAACTGGAATATCCGGAGCTATACCAGTTTCTGAATGAAAACCCGGTTACGATTCCTAATGCAGGTCATCCGGTGGTGAACACACAAATACTTTCCGACTATTTAGACAGCCTCCGTGAAATTTTACAACATCATATAGAAAGCCATAAAAATACATAGGCGCTACTAAATGTTTTGAATAACAACGCATTGCAAATGCTATAAAAAACCAATGGGTCATTCGGGAGCCTGAGCGGCTTGCGAATGACCCATTTGCCATATATAATTACCTTCTCAATAATGCTATTCAGACACCCTGCGCAAACTGAAGTCGGGTATGGCAGACACAATAATCGGATATTTTTCCAGCGTCACATCCGACGGATCGAGGCCGAAGCCTCGCTCTTCAGACAAACTGAATTTTTTAAGTATGAAGTAACCACGCATAATCATCTGCTCCCATAAAGGCAGCGAATTGTCGCGTGACAGGAATTTCTCCATGACAATAAACCGGAAATCGCCAACTACATTGTTTTTGCTCAGCGACTCATACCTACTCACTATGTTCACCTCTTTATTGGCCACCATTTCTTCCACCACCTTTTTAAACATATACTGTATACGGTGATCCATCCTGAAACCTAATCTGAATTCTATACGAATTATCTCGTTGGGTACTATTGTCTGCACTGCATATTCTGTAGTATAGGGATCGTCTACAACATCTACGTGCACAAACCAGTATATATCTGCTCTTTTGGGTTTGCGGTACAGTATGGAGTAAAGTATTTTATGCTCTATTTCTTTTGGGTTGTTAGCGCTGGTCAAGTACACAAGATGCGTGGCATACTTGGTGATACTGTTGTCGTTACTGAGCTCCTGTAGTATGGGCACATAATTATCCAAACGTACAAATTCAACATACCGGTTCTTGATCTTGCGCGACTTATACCAAACTATCATGGTCATAAACAATCCGCCTCCAACAATCATCGTAACAACGCCGCCTTCCTGGAATTTCTCAACAAGATTGGCCCACAAAAATGAAAACTCGATAGTAAAATAAACGATCAGGTAAGTAACGATCCAAACAATGGGTACACGTTTTACAAACATATAGTAAGAAAACAGGCACGATGTCATTATCATACAAATGGTGATAGATAAACCATAGGCCGCCTCCATGGCGCTGGAACGCTGAAAGTATAATGTAATGGCTGTGCAACCGCCAAATAACAGCAAATTAATACCGGGTATAAACGACTGCCCACGCTCTACAGTTGGGTAGTTGATCTTCATTTTGGGCCATAAATTCATTTTCATGGCTTCGCTGATGAGCGTAAAAGATCCGGATATCAACGCTTGGCTGGCTATAATAGCTGCAATGGTGGCAATAAAAATGCCAGGCAGCATAAACCAATCCGGCATCAATTTATAAAATGGGTTGGCCACAGCTGAGTTCCACGGAATACCGCTTTTAATGGTAAGCAAGTAAGTACCCTGACCTAAGTAATTGAGAATCAGACAACTCTTTACAAAAGTCCATGAAATTCTAATATTCTGCCTGCCACAGTGCCCAAGATCCGAATATAGCGCTTCGGCTCCTGTTGTACATAAGAACACACCGCCCAATATCCAGAAACCCTTGGGATAAACTGTAAGAATATGGATGGCATAATACGGGTTTAAGGCCCTGAATATCCGCCAGTCGTGCCCTATGTATAACTCATGTATACCTAACACTGCCAGCATTACAAACCATAAAAACATTATTGGCCCAAACGCCTTACCAATGTTACTGGTGCCAAACTGCTGAAAAAAGAATAAAAGTGTGAGAATAGCTATAACAATATACACAATGCTCATTGTGCTGATATGCGATAATGCCGATACGCCTTTCAACCCTTCTATAGCCGAAGTTACCGAGATAGGCGGCGTAATCATTCCATCGGCCAAAAGAGCAGCCCCTCCAATCATAGCCGGAAAGACTGTCCACTTACCATGCCGCCGCACTAATGCAAATAAAGAGAAAATTCCTCCTTCCCCCTTATTGTCGGCTTTTAGCGTCAGCATTACATACTTGACGGTTGTTTGCAATGTCAGCGTCCAGATAATACAGGATAGCGACCCGATAATAAGTTCCTCGCTAATTTCTTTACCATTGCAAATGGCATTCATAACGTATAAAGGGGAAGTACCAATGTCGCCATAAATAATGCCCAGCGCTATTAAGATACCGGCCAATGACGCCCTTTTCAGATTCTTTGTCAACCTTAGGTCTATTGAATTGTTTTGGAAGCGGATACAAAGTTAGGAATAAAGAATTTCAATTTCATAAATTTTACAAACCCCATTGCAAAACTTACTTAAAGGAATGGTTCACAATTCACAATATTATACATCGCAAACAAATATAAAGCATGCTATATTTTACCAATACAATAAGCGTTAGTGTTTTGCGAAGCCCTTTGCGCAGTGTAAACAGTATTAATGTATTGTTCGTACATTTGCGCCACTATACATGGTAAAGATAGACAATATAGAACTGGGCGATTTCCCGCTGCTCCTCGCCCCGATGGAAGATGTTTCAGACCCGCCATTCAGAGCTGTGTGCAAGGAGCAAGGAGCCGATCTTATGTATACTGAATTTATATCCTCCGAAGGATTGATTCGCGATGCAATAAAAAGCCGGCAAAAATTAGATATTTTCGACTATGAAAAGCCGATAGGTATCCAGATTTTTGGCGGCGATGAAGATGCCATGGCTATGTCGGCTAAAATTATTGACGCTACCAATCCCGACCTTTTGGATATTAATTTCGGATGTCCGGTAAAAAAAGTAGTATGCAAGGGCGCCGGCGCCGCTGTACTCAAAGACGTAGACCTGATGGTGCGCCTCACCAAAGCATGTATCAGAAGTACGTCGCTGCCTGTTACGGTAAAAACGCGCCTGGGTTGGGATAACAACACAAAGAATATAGAAGAGGTAGCCGAACGTCTTCAAGACATAGGCGTGAAGGCGCTATCTATACATGGCCGTACACGCCAGCAATTGTATAAAGGCGACGCCGACTGGACGCTTATTGGTAAAATAAAAGAAAACCCGCGCATACACATACCTATTTTCGGCAATGGCGATATTGACAGTCCGGAAAAAGCGGTAGAGTATAAAAACCGATACGGCGTTGATGGCATAATGATAGGCAGAGCCGCCATAGGTTATCCGTGGATTTTCAGAGAGATAAAACACTACATGGCCACCGGCGAACACCACACGCCCCCTACCCTTGCCGAACGCCTGCATGCATGCCGAAAGCATTTGCAAGGCTCTGTATCGTGGAAGGGACAAAAACTGGGAATTCTGGAAATGCGCAGACACTATGCCAGCTATCTGAAAGGACTGTCGCATGTGAAAGAATACCGAAACAGACTGGTTACCGCCGACAGCCTTGCAGACATAGAAGGTATACTGCAAGAGGTAGAACAACACTACACAGCCGAAGCAACATTTGCCTGATTATTTATACAACTAAACCACCATAGCCTCAATATAATGGCAGAAATATATCCGCTTTCAGAAGGCGTGTTCACCGTTGGGCACGACAAAATGTTTGTTCCCTTCGATACCGATAACGATATACTGCACCACCGGCCTACCGGATCGCTGCTGGTGGAAGTACAGCCGTTTCTGGTGGTTACTGCCAGAGATGTGATCATATTCGACACGGGTCTCGGCTTTTATAACACAGACGGCGAACTGACTATACACCACAACATTAGAAAACATGGCTACGAACCGGCAATGGTAACAAAAGTGCTTATGTCGCATTTGCATAAAGACCATGCTGGCTGCATGGTCTTTAAAGACAACTTGGGCATCACCCACTCCACCTTCCCCAATGCAGACTACTATATTTATCGCCCCGAAGCAGGTTTTGCATTAGAAAAAGGCCTACCCTCTTACAACCCCGCCGATATAGACCCTATACTGGCTACAAGCCAGATAAAATGGCTGGACGGTGAAACCGGAAGTATAGATAACTATATAGAGTTCACTCATTCTGGCGGCCATTGCCCCGAGCATATTGTGTTTCTTATAAGCGACGGCGATGAAAAAATATTTTATGGAGGCGATGAAGCGCCGCAGCTTAAACAGTTGAAAATGAACTATGTAGCCAAATATGACTACAACGGCAAAAAAGCTATGCAATTGCGTGCAGCCTATGCCGAAAAAGGCAGAAACGAAGGCTGGAAGTTCCTTTTTTACCACGACACCAAATGTCCGGTAGCCAAGCTATAAATGACAATGGCTACCATAATTACGTATTCAGTTACCTTTGCCGCTACTTTAATCAACGCACAACTATAATATAAATGCAGGATATAACAAGAACAGAAATTGCCTCACTGGGCGAATTTGGATTGATAGAACTATTAACTAAAAACAACGAAACAAAACAGGCTGGCACTCTGCTATCTGTGGGCGACGATGCTGCGGTTATAGATCAGTTTGGCAGGCAGTCTGTTATTACCACCGACTTATTGGTAGAGGGCATTCATTTCGACCTGATGTATACCCCGCTTAAACACCTTGGGTACAAGGCCGTAGTGGTAAATCTATCCGACCTATGCGCTATGATGGCCACGCCTACTCACATTACGCTATCTATAGCCATGTCTAATAAGTTCTCGGTCGAGGCGTTGGAGGAGTTTTATGAGGGCGTTTATGCAGCTTGCGAAAAATTTAATGTAGACTTGATTGGCGGAGACACTACCAGCTCCAAACTTGGCTTTGTGATTAGCGTAACTGCCATAGGCGAGGTAGCCCCCGATAAATACGTTACCAGGGCGGGCGCGCAAAAAAATAACCTTATCTGCGTTTCAGGCGATCTCGGTTCGGCCTACCTCGGGCTGCAACTCCTTGAGCGGGAAAAGAAAATATTTTTAGAAAATCCAAAAATCCAACCCAATCTCTACAACCAGAAATACCTGGTGGGCCGACTGCTAAAACCAGAACCCCGGGTAGATATTGTAGAATGGCTTGCCGAAGCGGGAGTAACGCCTACGGCCATGATAGATGTAAGCGATGGATTGAGCTCAGACCTGCTGCACATTTGCAAAAAAAGCGATGTAGGTTGCTTGGTATATGAAGACAAATTGCCGATACACGACGACGCCAGAACAATGGCGGCAGAGTTTCAGATAGGCACAGCGGCATGCGCGCTGAATGGCGGCGAAGACTATGAACTGCTGTTCACCATTCGTCAGGAGGATTACGAAAAAGTAGCCCGCAATAATAACGTAAGTATCATAGGCTATATAACCGATAAAAACGAAGGCGAAAAACTACTCACCAAGGGGGGAGTATACCACAAACTAACAGCGCAGGGCTGGAATGCATTTTAGCAATGGCCACTATAAATAAGTACTCCGGCATAGATAGCAATACTGCTACTAAAAGCCGGAGTACGTATATATAAACCAACAATTTACTGAACTTAATTACTACACCAATATTCGGTAGACGAACATTGCGCCAAATTGGGCGTGCTTGGGGTGCATGAGCTAGTACTGGAATTAGAATACCTGAATTCGAGCGTATGCTGACCCGCAGCTACGGTATATAATTCGCTGGATACGCCGGCAGATAAAGTAGTGATGATGCTACCATCCCACAAAATACTATACGTACTGTTTGCCGATCTATTACTAAACTTCACCTGCGCTGTTCTGTTTAGTTCGCAAGTGCGCGACTCGCAGTTTGTGCCACCATAGCCCGTAGGGCACACGCACTTGCCGCTTTTGCAGGTACCGCCATGCTGACAGCTAACTCCTTCACATTCATCTTTAGTGCAAGAACCATACGATATAACCATAAACGCCGACGCAAAAAACAATGCGGCAAAAAGAAGTGAACGCTTCATAATAATGTACTATAAAATAGAAAATAAACTATCAAACTGATACATAAGGCTTATACGCCATTTAGTGTGCATGATGGTGAGGATCGCCTCCAGACAAAGGAAAATCTACATCAAGGTGTTGCATCTTATCCACCAAAGCGCCGAGCCAAGTGTGGTGTTTGTGACCATCTTCGTGATGATCGGCATCAACTAATGTTTCCTGCTCCATTTCGGCAACAGTATGTTCGGCAGCCGGAGCGTGATAATGAACATGTGGATGCGGTTCGCCGCCAGATAGTGGGAAGTCGGCATCAAGGTGTTGCATTTTTTCAATAATGTTGTGCAACCAGCTATGATGTTCTTCGTGATGTTGTTCTTCTGTTGTAGTCGAGTTGTGATTGTGCTTGTTCATACATTGGAGATTAGGATACAAAGATCGGCGCCGGCAACCAACACATAAATGACCATCATTAGTTTGTTAACTAATTGTAATCAGCATCGCACAAATTGCGGTAACGATATACTTAAATGTACTAATTACAGTTAGCGGCTTTTTACACATCTTATTGCCCTGATAGGGCTTGATACATTAGCAGGGGTGAAGCCCCTCGAGTTTGGTAAGATGCTGATAAGCCCTGAATGGGCGTGATAGTTTACGCTATACAATATATTCCGCCCTTTCAGGGCTTCGCATTTTTTGTGCTTTCGAGGGGCTTCACCCCTCGCTTAGATATTAAACCCTTTCAGGGCTAGTTCAATAATAAAAAATCATCATAATTCCTTTCGAATATGCGCTGTATGCATCTAGTTGTATACATCTAAGTATATCGCTAACCAAATTGCTCAATATAAATAAAAACTCGAGGCGTTGAGTAATAATATTACCGCTTGAAAACTAAAAATAGCTACAGGGGCGCTACCCTACCGGTCCCTGCTGAAAATATACATTGCGCAACTACAATCCTTTTGCGCCTTATTGCCAATGACGTTCTTTTGCACAGGATTATAAAATCGATTTTGGTATTACTATAGCGTGTATGCGTGCCTAAAAATGAATTCATTTAGTCAATATGCACATACACAAATACCTATCAAACCAAAGAGGGATTTAATTAAACAGATTTGTGGAATTTTAGTAAATACAATCTCCTTTTATAAAATTCATCGTTTAAAAACACTGCGATAAATCCGTAGTCTTTATTAATGTAGAAGATGTCGTAGAGGTTGCTGTTTCTGTAGGTGAAATGTAATTTGTAAACATCGTAGTACGTATTTCCCCCAATGTTTAGTGATGTATAAAATGTTGAAATGGCTTTAGGATAATAATCATCTGTTGCGGCGTAATAATTACCTATAAAAAAGGGAAAATTATACGTAAATGTTTTTATACTAATTGAATTAAATATTTTATGTATTCCTAAAAACGTAGAATTAGATGAACTTAATACTAAATTCCATTCACTTGTATCATGCCCTGTACCTCGATAGTATCCATCCATTATAATTCCAATATTTTCATTACCTCTACTTCCCGTGGTTTGAGGGGAATTTACACTATAGCCTGTAACAGAGAGGCTATCTACCTTGCGCGCTATCGAGTCGTAAAATACCCAGTAGGTACCCGCCTTCCAATCGAAGTATTCCTTTAGTTCTTTGCTTACATAATGGTACTCCGGTTCGGGCTTTTTGCAGGCAGGTAGGGTTGCTATATAGCAAAGCACGGATGCGGTAAGGATGTATTTTAGGAGTTTTTGTTGCACAATTATAGGGCTTTGCGAGATTTAAGCAAGTAGAGTCGTTTTTTGAAAAATTCATTGTTTAGAAACACAGCTACAAAACCGAAGTCTTTATTAATATAAAATGTATCGTAGTATTGCGGGGTTTTGTAGGTGAAATGTATTTTATATACATCGTAATAAACATTCCCACCTATTGATAAACTGGAAATAAACGTTGTTGTAATTTTAGGATAATTAGCTAAATCTCTTGGATAACTGCCAATATAAAATGGAAATTGAAGTGTAAAGGGACTATAATTAACCGACTTATTTCCTACATCAATTGTTAGGTATGTACCATCAGGAGCCCCTTGAAGTAAATTCCACTCTGTTGTGTCTGTACCATGCCCTGGATAAAAACCATTAATAATAATAACAATATTTTGATGACCAACATTAGCAGCAGCATCTGGAGGATTTACTTTATACTTTGTAACTGATAGGCTATCTACCCTACCAGCCACAGAATCGTAAAATACCCAATAGCTTCCTACTTTCCAGTCAAAATATGCTTTTTGTTGCTCATTTACATAAGTGTACTCCGGTTCAGGCTTTTTGCAAGATGGCAGGCAGGCTATTGTGTAGCAAAGCACAATGGCGGCGAGGAGGTGTTTTAGGAGTTTTTGCTGCATAATTATAAGGCTTTGCGAGATTTAAGCAAGTAGAGTCTCCTATTGAATAGTTCATTTTTAAGAAAAACTGCTACAATTCCATAGTCTTTATTAATGTAGTAGGTGTCGTAGTATTGGGTATTTTGGTAGGTAAAATGAATTTTATATACATCGTAGTAGGTATTACCTCCTATATTGAGCGTAGGGTAAAAGGTGGAAACAATTGTAGGATGGGTAGCATCACCAGAAGGATAACTACCAACATAGAACGGAATATTAAACATAAATTTATTGTACGCCAATAATGAATATACTTTTTTTATTGACAAAAATACGCTGTTTGAACTACTAAGTATGAAGTTCCATGAACAAGAATCATAACCTGCACCACGATAGTATCCTTCCATTACAAAAGCAACATTCTCTTCACCTCTACTTCCTGTCATTTCAGGGGAATTTACAGCATAGCCTACTACTGAAACACTATCTACCTTACCCGCCACCGAGTCGTAAAATACCCAATAGGTACCAACCTTCCAGTCGAAGTATTCCTTTAGTTCTTTGCTTACATAGTGGTACTCCGGTTCGGGCTTTTTGCAAGATGGCAGGCAGGCTATTGTATAGCAAAGCACAATAGCGGCGAGGAGGTGTTTTAGGAGTTTTTCATGCATGGCGCTGGTAAAATTTATGAATTGTAGTTGCAGCAAATACCCGATAGTAATTTACAATATAACAATAAAGAATCGGGGGTAAATAATAGTAGTAAAAAGCCTTCATTCTGCAAAACATGAACTGATTAACTACCTTATTATTACAGCACAATAATATTAACAAAACGTTACAATTTTTATGCCAAACATGCATTTTTTCATACATTTCCATTTATAATACCTAAAATCGCCTGCTACATATGCATGCACTACCCAAGTACAGTAAATAACCGCGATACCGCATTTACAGTCCAATAGCCGAAGCTGATATAAATTGGTACAAATTACCTATCCACCATCCGCAATGTTTGCGTAACTATGTAGTCTGAATATTGACCAAAAAACAGTCTTTATGTCGTATCCATATCAAATCAAGTCGCTGGAAGAATACAGGGCAGCTTACGAAAAAAGCATTTCAGATCCTGAGGGTTACTGGGGCGCCGTAGCATCATCGTTTTTATGGAGAAAACGATGGGATACGCTGCTGGAGTGGAACTTTACTACCCCGGATGTGCAATGGTTTAAAGGGGCAAAACTAAACATTACAGAAAACTGCCTCGACCGGCATTTGGGCACGCTGGGTAATAAGCCGGCTATTATCTGGGAACCAAACGACCCGGAAGAACATCATAGGGTGATAACCTACCGCGACCTGCACTACAAGGTGGGGCAGTTTGCCAATGTGCTTAAAAACAATGGCGTAAGAAAGGGCGACCGCGTATGCATATACATGGGCATGGCGCCTGAGCTGGCTATAGCTGTGCTGGCCTGCGCGCGTATAGGCGCCATACATAGCGTAATATTCGGCGGCTTTAGCGCGCAAAGCATTGCCGACCGCCTGAAGGATGCGCAGGCGCTTACGGTAATAACCTGCGACGGCGCCTACCGCGGCAACAAAGAGATACCGCTGAAAAACGTAATAGACGACGCCCTGGCGCTATGCCCGTTTGTAATGAAAGTAATAGTACTGACCCGCACGCACACGCCCGTAAGCATGATAAAAGGCCGCGACCTGTGGTGGGAAGATGAGATAAGAAAAATAGAAACGCTTGGCCTGCACGACTGCCCCGCCGAGGTGATGGACGCTGAAGACCCACTGTTTATACTATATACGTCGGGCTCTACCGGTAAGCCTAAGGGCGTGGTGCATACCTGCGGCGGGTATATGGTATACACCGCCTACACGTTTGTAAATGTGTTTCAGTATCAGCCGGGCGACATACACTTTTGCACCGCCGATATTGGCTGGATAACCGGACATAGCTATATACTATATGGGCCGCTGGCGGCCGGCGCCACAACGCTGATGTTTGAAGGTATACCTACCTGGCCCGATGCGGGCAGGTTTTGGCAGATAATAGATAAGTATAAGGTAAATATTCTGTACACGGCGCCTACAGCCATTCGCTCGCTAATGGGCTATGGTTTGGGGCCGGTGCATATGCACAACCTAAGCAGCCTGAAGGTGTTGGGCTCGGTAGGCGAACCAATAAACGAGGAGGCGTGGCAATGGATGCACGAGCACATAGGCAAGGGCAAATGCCCGATTGTAGACACGTGGTGGCAAACTGAGACCGGCGGCATAATGATATCTAATATGGCAGGCGTTACACCGGCCAAACCATCTTATGCCACACTGCCGCTACCGGGCGTAGACCCTATGCTGGTAGACGAAGCCGGCAATGAGATAACGGGCAATAACGTTAGCGGCAATTTGTGTATCAGGCATCCGTGGCCATCTATAATACGCACTACCTATGGCGACCACGAGCGTTGCAAAACAAACTATTTTGCCACCTATCCCGGACTATACTTTACAGGCGACGGCTGCTACCGCGATGAAAACGGGAACTACCGCATAACGGGCCGCGTAGACGATGTGCTGAATGTGAGCGGCCACCGTATAGGCACTGCCGAAGTAGAAAATGCAATTAACATGCACTCGGGCGTAATAGAAAGCGCGGTGGTAGGGTATCCGCACGACATAAAAGGACAGGGCATATATGCCTATGTGGTGTACAACAGCAGCCATGGCGATGAAAACCTGAGTCGCCAAGACATTATGCAAACCGTGAGCCGCATAATAGGCGCAATAGCCAAACCCGATAAGATACAGTTTGTAACGGGGCTGCCCAAAACCCGCAGCGGCAAAATAATGCGCCGCATACTACGGAAAATAGCCGAAAACGAGCTGGGCAGCATTGGCGACACCTCTACCCTGCTGGACCCCGGCGTGGTGGATGAAATAATAAAGCAGAAGATATAGCTATTG
>CAZLPE010000033.1:26374-32424 GCA_964561325.1 uncultured Flavipsychrobacter sp. | reverse complement strand
ACTAAAATTCGTTTGTATAAACATTTAAAAAGATCACAGACTATTCGCATGGTCACCACAAGATAAATATGTCCCGATTTTTATGGACACAGAAAACAAAAAAAAATGGGGCTGTACAAGCTGCACAACCCCATAGCTAAAAATATTAAGATCTTGAATTAAGCTACCAGCGTATCCAATACTGCGTTCATATTACGAACAGCATCTGCAGATTTGTTGAATGCAGCCTGCTCTTCTTCGTTCAGTTTATAGTCAATGATGCTTTCCCAGCCATTCTTGCCTATTACAACCGGAACACCTAAACAGATATCATTCTGTCCGTATTCACCTTCCAGATATACGCAGCAAGGGAACACTTTGCGCTCGTTACGGATGATAGATTCTACCAATGCAGCTCCGGCAGCGCCTGGAGCATACCACGCTGATGTACCCAATAATTTAGTAAGCGTAGCGCCGCCTACCATAGTATCTGCAGCGATCTGCTTCAGTTGGTCGGCATCAAGCATATTAGAAACCGGTGTGCCGTTAAGCGTAGCCAAACGAGTCAGAGGTATCATAGTAGTATCGCCATGACCGCCTATTACAGTTGCATGCAAATCGCCCTGAGAGCAATTCAATGATTTCTGCAAATAAGTTTTGAATCTTGCGCTGTCCAGTATACCGCCCATGCCAATGATTCTGTTCTTAGGCAAACCAGTAGATTTCAATGCCAGATAAGTCATTGTATCCATTGGGTTTGAAATCACCACAACGATTGCATTAGGAGAATGCTCGAGCAAATTTTTGCAAACAGTTTCCACAATACGGGCATTAGTGCCTATCAGTTCTTCGCGGGTCATACCAGGCTTACGAGGTATACCTGAAGTGATAACTACTACGTCAGAATTTGCTGTTTTAGCGTAGTCGTTGGTAACGCCAATCACGCGCGTATCAAAACCCAGCAACGACGAGGTTTGCATAATATCGAGCGCCTTACCTTCTGCAAAACCCTCTTTAATATCCACTAATACCAATTCTTCAACCAGCTCTTTGCGGGCAATATTGTCTGCGCAGGTTGCGCCTACAGCTCCAGCTCCCACTACGGTTACTTTCATTTAATTATGTTTTTTTGAGGTTAACTAATTTAAAATTACCACAAAGATAATTGTTTTATGTGGGTTGGTAAAGCAGAAAAACGCAGTGTTAACAAGGTTTTCTGCTTTCGTCCACGAGGCTTCCAGCAAACTAATAGGCTTTCAGACATGCTAAACCAAAATACAAATAGACTGTTTACAGAACAGCTATACATCCCTTTTTCAAAAAAAATGGGGTAAGCGCACTGCCTACCCCACTCTTCCATGTTCTAATATATTTGTCAAAAACTACTACTGCTCAATTACCATATGGAACACGCTGTTTTCGGTTGCTGATCGTAGATTGACGATATACATACCGTTGGCAAGCGAATTGCTCAAGGATACCTGTTCATTTATTTTACCGTTTCTGACTACTACTTCCGAGCGGTGAACAACCTGACCCAACATGTTAGTAATCTCCATATCCAGCGAACCATTGGTTATCGAGGTGGTTCCCTTAATAGTAAATGTGCCACTGTTTGGATTGGGTAATATGCTGATATTGCCGCCCAACGCGCCAACTGTTTTCACAGCCACATCGTTTACGTTGATATACATCCAGTTATGCGCTGTGATTGGGCAAACGCCGCTGCTGGTCACGTCTACACTTACAGAATCCTGATAAGCGCTATGGAACACGCTGGTGTATGTAGCTGTAGTAGCTCCTGCTACCGGTACGCCATTTACCAACCATTGATACGTTGGATGCAAGCCTGCGTCGGTAACCTCAGCGGTTAACGTAACCGGTTTGCCTACGCCTACATTATAACTTGGACTTGCAACAATCATCACATGCGGTATAGCAGGCTCTACAACATTTACCAACAGTATCGGACTTGTTACCGTGTCGGTAAGCAAACATGGGTAGCTGCTGGTCATAAAGCAGGTTATTTGGTCGCCATTGCTGGGTATGTAGCTATAGGTAGGACCTGCGCTCACATTCAATCCAAATTTGCGCCATATAAATGATGGCGTGTACCCTCCGTACGTTGGACTTGCAGTAAGCGTAATGGCCATGTCTTTACATACCGTGTCGCCGGGATTAGATATAATACCCGATACTGGATTAACCATAGGGCTAACTGTTATTCTGTTTGCGCGCGTCGCTGTATCTGGTATCGCGCACAGTGCATTGCTTGTCAACAGTACTTTTATTACATCGCCGTCAGCGGGAATAAACGTATAGGCGCTATCAGTACCAACGGTCACACCATTCACAGTCCACACAAATGTGGGCGCAGAACCGCCGTTAGTTGGGTTAGCGGAATATGTAGTCGATGCACCGGCGCAAATAGTATCGCTACCCGGATTTGTAATAGTTACTGATGGACGCACTGCTGGATTGATAGTAATGGTAGCTATACCTGCCATATTAGTTCTGCACAGTGTTATAGAGCTAATAGCCACTACTCTGTAATCGCCGGCCACGGTTTGTAAACCAAAATCGAGCGGAGCGCCTGTGCCGGCAAAAGTACCGGTTGGCGTTGAACCGCCATTGTACAACAGATAGTTTACGCCAACTGAAGATCCGGAAAGATAAATATGAATACCATTACCGCCTTCGCAATAGCTACCCGTGCCATATACAGTATATACCGTAGGCAGAGGCAGTACCGCAACCGTAGTAGATACGCTGCAGCTTGCGCCCAATGTATAAAAAATTGTGCCTGTACCGATAGCCACACCGGTAACAACACCCGTAGTAGAACCAATAGGCGCAGAACCGGGTATAGTACTTGTCCAGATACCGCCGGGCACGCCATTGGTGAGCGCTGATGTGCTTCCAAGACAAATGTTAGTGTTTCCAGTTATTGCCGTAGGCATTGGATTGACCCTAACGGTAATAGTCTGGTAGCAACCAGCGCTATATGTAATGGTGGCCGTTCCGGCGGCTACACCGGTTACTACGCCGGTACTTGCATCCACAGTGGCAATAGTGGTATTGCTACTGCTCCAGCCGCCGCCAAATGTAGAACTATATAATGGCGTAGTAAGACCTACGCATACCTGCGGCACGCCAACTATAGGTCCGGGCAAAGGATCTACGATGATGTCTTTAACTGCAATACAGCCGGTACCCAATGTGTACGTGATTGGCGCAATGCCTGCAGCTACACCGGTTACAACACCAGTTGCTGTTCCTACTGTCGCAACTGAAAGGTCGCCGCTGGTCCAGGCGCCGCCGGGGGCTGCGTCTGTAAATGTAACGCTCTGGCCCACACACACATTTGTAGCGCCGGTAATAGCCGGAGGAATATCATTGACAGTAACGCGCAATAAAGCTGAACAACCAGAGCCAACCGTATAGCTAATAGTGGCTGTGCCCAAAGCAAGGCCATAAGCAACGCCAGTACCGTCTATCCAAACAGTCGATGGGTCGCTGCTACTCCATGCGCCTCCGGGCGTAGCATCTGCCAATACCGTAGACAGACCAATACATATGTTAGCATTTCCGGTTATCCTTGCGGGAGCAGGGAATACGGTAATAGGCGTAGTAGCCAAACAACCTGTAATAATACGATAGGTTATAGTGGCTGTGCCCGATGTAATACCTGTAACCACACCCGTACCTGCACCCACCACTGCAATACCCGTAGAGCTGCTGCTCCAGGTACCTCCGGGTGTGGCGCTTGTAAATGTAACCGGTGCGCCCACACAAACATTTGGCCCACCAGCTATAGCAGCTGGTAACGGATTAACCGTGATAATCTTGGTAGCCGGGCAACCGCCTAAGTTGTAGCTTATTGTAGCTACGCCCGCAGTTACGCCAGTTACTATTCCCGAAGAAATACCAACTGTTGCAACGGCAATATTGTCGCTGGTCCATGTACCGCCAAAAATTGGATCGGATAAGGTTATTGTTGCGCCCTCGCAAACCTGCGACAAGCCTATGATTGCAGGAGGCGCAGCCACTACACGAATAGGTTTCAGCGCTATGCAACCGGTAGGAAGCGTATAGCTAATAACCGCTGTACCCGCAGTAAGTCCGGCAACTGTGCCAATAGTATCGCCGGTGCGCGCTACAGTAGCAACCGTTAGGTTACTGCTCGACCATACGCCGCCCGCGGTAGTGTCGCTTAGTAATATCCGCTGACCAACACACACTGCCGACGGACCATTAATAGGCGAAACGGGATTGACTATTATAGTAGTCAGCGCCGAACAACCCGAGCCGAGTGTATAAGAAACCAATACTGTACCAGATGAAGCGCCGGTAAGTATGCCCGACGTAGAGCCTATGGTGGCGATTGTAGGGTTTGTAGAGGTCCATAATCCACCGGGCGTTATATCGCTCAGTGTTATGGTCGATCCAACGCAAACAGTAGCAGGGCCTGTTACCGGAGCCGGCAATGGCACCACTGTAACCGATGTGGTAATATAGCATCCTGTCGGCATTATGTACGATATTGTTGCAATACCGGCTGATACACCTGTTACCATTCCTGTAGATGAACCTATTGAGGCAACCAGCGCATTGCTGCTTTGCCATTCGCCGCCCGGCGTTGGGTTGCTTAATGCTGTAGCAAGGCCAACACATACGCGCGTTGCACCCACTATAGCAGCAGGTAGCGGATTGATAGCTATATCGCGGGTAACAAAACAACCTGTTGACAATGTGTAGGTAATGGTAGATGTACCGGCTGTAATACCGTTTACAATACCAGTTGTAGAACCGATATCTGCAATAGCTATATCGCTGCTGGCCCATGTACCGCCCGGAGTAAGATCGCTAAGGCGCGTTACCGATCCTTCGCAGCCATTTATAGCGCCGGTTATCGGCAGCGGCAACGGATTGATGGTAGCCGCCATAGTAACGCTGCAACCAGAACCTATAGAGTAAGTAATAACTACCGGGCCGGCGCTAACGCCAGTTAATACACCTGACGTAGAGCCGATAGTGGCAACGCCTGAACCTGAATAGCTCCATACACCTCCGGTAGTAACATCGGTAAACGTGATGCTGCTACCCACGCATACACTTGCCGGACCACTTATAGGGTCGGGTAACCCATTCACGGTAACCGTAGTGGATACCCTGCAACCTGTAGATAAAGTATAAGATATTGTAGCTGTGCCTGCAGACACGCCCGATGTAAATCCGGATGTAAGACCGATAGTGGCTACCGATGGCATATCGCTTAGCCAGTTGCCGCCCGGCACCGCATTGGTTAGCGTAGTAGTAGTACCCACACAAATATTGGTAATGCCACCAATAGGCGCAGAGGGATATACTGTAACCACACGCGTAGCTATACAGCTTGTGCCCAGGCCGTAGGTAATAGTAGAAGTACCCGCTGCCAATCCGTTTACAATACCCGATGCTGAACCAATTGTTGCAACAATGGTATTGCTGCTAACCCATGTTCCGCCGGCAAGCCCGTTCGATAAAGTCGTAGTTTGTCCGCGGCATACACTTGCTGTACCTGAAATTGCAGTTGGCGTTGGATGAACGGTTAGTGTGCGCAATGTATAGCAACCACCCGACAACGTATAAGTAATTGTTGTAGTACCTGCCGATACCCCAGTAACAACACCGGTTGTAGGGGTGATCGGACCAACAAGAACAGAACTTGAAGACCAAACGCCACCAGGAGTGGAAGGAGGACAAACAATAGAGCTACCTACGCATAATTCTGTTGGCCCTGTAAGAGGTAATGGCGAAGGATTAACGGTAACAGTTGCTGTAACCGATAGTCCCAAACCAAGCCCTACAGAATACGTGATAACAGATGTGCCTAAAGAGACTGCGCAAACTAAGCCAGTTGATGAACCTATTGTCGCTACTGCTGGGTTACTGCTGGTCCATACGCCGCCGCCAACGCCATCGGTAAGCGTATAGCAAGAGCCCAGACACAAATTACGCGGTCCGCCTATTGGGGTTGGCGCATTTGTGATTGTTACGGTAGTAGTAGTAAAACAGCTACCTACTGTATA
>CAZLPE010000033.1:21976-26274 GCA_964561325.1 uncultured Flavipsychrobacter sp. | reverse complement strand
CCTGCCGACACGCCAAACACTACGCCCGTAAGCGAACCTACAGTGGCAACAGCAGTGTTGCCGCTACTCCAGATACCTCCGCTAACTGCATCGACCAAAGTAGTAGATGTGCCTGAGCAAAGTATTGCTGTACCGGTTATGGCTATAGGGGTTGCGTTTACTGTAACTACTTTTACAGACATACAGCCAACGCCTGTAGTATAGGTGATAACAGTTGTGCCAGCTGCAACAGCCGTAAGCACACCGCTTAGCGAACCGATTGTTGCTACTGCCGTATTACTGCTCGTCCAGTCGCCGCCGGGAGTTGCATCGGTATAGGTTGACGTACCGCCTTCGCAAACGCTGGAAGCGCCGGCTATAGCGGCAGGACCGGGTGTAACCGTGATGGTACGATATGCAGTGCAACCTGAACCCAATGAATAGGTAATGCTTGCAGTGCCGATAGAAAGTCCTGTAACAACTCCTGATGTAGAACCTATAGATATTGTAGAGCTTGAAGAAGACCAAAGACCGCCGGGAACAATATTTCCGTATGGCGTAGACGAACCAACACACAATGTGCCGGATCCGGTTATTGGTCCCGGAGTTGGGCTGACTGTAATTGTTGTTGATATTGCGCATCCCCCAGTAAGCGTATAGGTAATCTCGGCAGTGCCCAATGCAACGCCAGACACAACGCCAGATATAGAACCTATAGTAGCTATTGCAGTATTGCTGCTCGTCCATCTGCCACCCGATACGCCATTTGTCAGGGTCATGGTAGAACCTACGCACAATGCGCTTGGACCTCCTATGGCGGTTGGCGCAGTATTAACGGTTATTACTGCCGTTACTGCACAACCTATGCCCAAAGAATAAGTAATTGTAGCCGTGCCTGCTGCAACGCCATTTACAATGCCGGTTGTAGAGCCCACGGTTGCTATTGCAGTATTGCTGCTACTCCATAAACCTCCCGACACCGAGTTAGATAGCATTGTAGTAGTACCTGCGCATAAAGCTGTCGTACCCAGTATCGGGCCGGGCGCTGTGTTAACAGTAACAGTTGTAGTGGTTTCGCAACCAGTAGCTAATCTGTATGTAATTATTGCAGTACCTGTAGCAACGCCTGTAACTATACCTGAAGATGATCCTACCGTAGCTATGCCAGTAGCGCTACTGCTCCATGTGCCGCCGGGAACAGAGTTACCTAACGGGCTTGTAAATCCTACGCATACGCTCATACTACCGGTAATTACTCCGGGCGACGGATTAACCGACACTGTGGTAGTGCGTACGCAGCCAGCCCCGAGCGAGTAGGTAATGTTAGCCGTGCCTACAGTAACCCCGGTGAGAACGCCCGATGTAGAACCTACAGTCACCACAGCAGTATTGCTACTTGTCCATATACCTCCCGGCACTCCGTTGCCAAGCAAGCCTGTCTGACCAACGCACACATTTGTAGAGCCGGTAATAACAGTTGGCGTCGAGTTGACTGTTACTGTGGTAGTAACAAAGCACGTTCCTCCTACTGTATAGGTAATAACCGTTGTGCCTGCAGAAACACCGCCAACGATACCTATACCGCTGATAGTGCCCACCGCCGTGTTGCTACTACTCCAGGTACCGCCGGGCGTAGCGTCGAACAATGCAGTTGTATTGCCTATGCATATGCTTGTAGTACCCGTTATGGCAACGGGCGAAGGTGAAACCGTAACTACCCGAGTAACCTGACAACCGGCGCCCATAGAATAGGTAATGATAGAAGTACCGGCAGAAACGCCAGTAACTATGCCGGATAGCGAGCCTACTGTGGCTACTGCTGTGCGGCTACTGATCCAGGTACCGCCGCCTACAGAATTAGATAAAGAAGTAGTTCCGCCTACGCACAAACTGGCTGTGCCTGTTATAGCCCCCGGCGTAGGTATTACAGTTACGGTGGTAAATACGTAACAACCCGTGCTCAATGTATAGGTGATAATTGCTGTGCCAGCCGATAGACCAGTTACTAACCCAAGTGTGGTGATAACGGGAGCCACCGCAGTATTGCTACTGCTCCAGTCGCCGCCGGGTATTGCGTCGCGCAATGTTGTAGTGGTACCAACGCATAGGCGCGTTGTACCGGTTATGGGGTCGGGCAATGGGTTTACAGTCACCAATACGGTTGTGATACAGCCTGTGGGTAATGTGTATGTAATGGTAGCAAAGCCGAGCGTTAAGCCTGAAACTATGCCGCTGGTAGAACCGATAGGCGCCACACCAGTATTGCTACTGCTCCATGTGCCGCCGCCGGCATCGGTAAGTAATGAAGTATAGCCCAGACAAATAGCTGTCACACCGGTTATAGGATTCGGACTTGGGTTTACTGTAAAAGTTGTGGTAACCCCGCAACCTGTGCCGTAAGCATAAGTAATGGTGACGGTGCCCGCCAATACGCCAGTAACTACGCCGGTTGTTGCATCAACGCTTGCAATTGTTGCGTCGCTACTACTCCAGCTACCAAAGGGCGAAGCATCTGCCAGCGTACGCGTTAGTCCTTCGCAAACACTGGTAATTCCTGTGATTGGCGCGGGTATGGGGTAAACAGTAATGTCTGTTGTGGTGATACAGCCTGTAGGCAAACGATAGGTAATGGTTACCAAGCCGGACGATACGCCGGTAACGACACCCGATAGCGAACCTACAGTGGCTACACCAGTATTGCTACTCGACCACACTCCGCCCGGTGTGCCATCTGTCAGCGTTATTGTGGCTGCTACACATACCGACGATAAACCGGTAATGACTGTTGGTAGCGGATTGACCACAAGCGTTGCTGTAATGATGCAGGTAGACCCAATGGTGTACGTAATAATTGCAGTACCCGCTGTAACGCCAGTGGCTATACCCGTAGTCGAGCCTATGGTAGCCACGCCAAGGTTGCTGCTGCTCCATGTGCCGCCGGGCGTAGGGTCGCCCAAAGCCGTGGTCAGCCCTACGCACACATTGAGTGTGCCGGTAATAGGTAATGGCAACGGATTGACGGTAACAGTAGCGGTAATAATACACCCTGTAGGTATAGTATATGTTATTATTGCAGTACCCGCCGATACGCCTGTTACAATGCCGCTCGAGGTGCCCACGGTAGCTATAGCGGTGTTTCCGCTGCTCCAGGTACCGCTCGGCGTCACATCGCTAAGGCTGGTAGTTAAGCCTACGCACATGCTTAGTCGGCCGGTAATAGGCGCCGGCAGTGGGTTGACGACTAATGTAGCGGTCATTATACATCCGGTACCTATTGTATAGGTAATAATAGATGTGCCCGCGGTTACGCCTGTCGCAATACCTGAAGCAGACCCAATAGTGGCTACACCCGTACTACCGCTACTCCATGTACCGCCGGGTGTTGCGTCGCCCAGGGAGGTGGTTAATCCGACACAGACCGATAGCGTACCGGTAATAGGCGCCGGCAGTGGCGTAACGGTAACTGTGGTAAAGGCGAGACAACTCATTCCAAAGCCGACAGAATAGGTAATAATTGCCGTTCCTGCAGTTACGCCGGTTACCACGCCTGTAGCGCTGCCAACTGTTGCTACGCCTGTATTGCTGCTGGCCCATGTGCCGCCGCCGCCATCGGTGAGCGTTGTAGACAAACCAACACACATAGTAGTAGTTCCACTTATGGGGCCGGGACTTGGATTAACTCGTAAAACAGCAGTAGAATAAACGCTACCGCAAGGCAACGTAACAAAATAAGTTATCATTGATGTACCAGCAGATACGCCCACAATGTCGCCGGTTGTAGAACCAATTGTGGCGACTCCGGTATTACTGCTTGTCCATGTGCCTCCGCTGACGCCATT
Source organism: uncultured Flavipsychrobacter sp. (assembly GCA_964561325.1). Taxonomy (GTDB): domain Bacteria; phylum Bacteroidota; class Bacteroidia; order Chitinophagales; family Chitinophagaceae; genus Nemorincola. The sequence goes on along the minus strand of CAZLPE010000033.1, from coordinate 22,456 downwards.
AGTTAGTGTGCCTGTGGTGCCCGGACATATGACCAAAGGTCCACCAATGGTTCCTGCAGAACAGTTGGGTGTAATAGTTACAACGCCATCGCCGGCAGAGTTGCAGCCGCGCGTATGCGCCACATTGGTAGCAATAGATGAACTTGTGTAGCTCGAACCGCCGCCGCCGCCGCCCCAGCATCCGCCGCCGCCGCCATACCAGCCGCCGCCGCCGCCGCCGCCGCCAGATGGACTACCAGCAGCGCCGCCTAACCCAAACGATCCGGCAGTGCCAGTCGTCCAGCCGGTGTAAGAACCTGGACCGCCGCCGCTCGTTGGTCCGCCGCCATAAGCGCCGCCGCTTACGTGCGGACTACCGGCGCCATAACCATCTTCGCCGGTTGTTGTTCCACCGTCGCCGCCACGCTCGTAATCCGTTCTATCATAGTAGTTGCCGCCTGCGCCGCCGCCGCCGCCTGCTACAACCACCCTATCTGAAAA
>CAZLPE010000033.1:0-21876 GCA_964561325.1 uncultured Flavipsychrobacter sp. | reverse complement strand
CTACTTAAACCACCCGGCACAACATAGGTTTGCACAGAGCCGGTATAGTTGTAAGTAGTGGTTTGTGAGAAAGCAGTCCAACGTATTCCAAGAAGAAGGACCAATAGTAGGGTCGATAGTTTGTAGTTCATGCGCATTATTTAACCATTAGAAAATAAAAAGAAGATAAATAACAATTATTACGGCAAAAAAATTCGGGGAAATAGCAAATTCTTAACAAAGAATCTACCATTTTCGGAATATTACTTCCAAATATAAGATTATTGAATTGGTTTTTTACAATTTTTCCGTCAAAAAACCATCCAAATTCATCAAATTATACACATTTTTCGCTGTAAATTGTTAATTAAAGAAAATAGCTATTTCAGTGGCTGCCACAGGAGCGGGTTGTTGTAATCTAAGCTGTTTCAAAGCATGATATTACGTATAACACAAAGGCAAAATTGAATCTGCAATTAAATAAAAAATATACTGCTTATAAAATCATGAAATTGCGCGAGCTAAGGCCGTTTGGCCACAAAATGTGCCTATCCAATAATTAGCGGAAATAAACTTATCTTTATGGAAAAAAGTTGTACTCCTTATTCACAACACCCTTAGTTTTATGACTTCAAGGATTATAGCGCTACCCGAAACCCGGCGCCAGAAATACAAAACAAACAATTTCATTACAAGCGCATTATTGCTTATTGCGCCTATTTGCGTGTTTTTCCCTTCTCAGGTATCTGCTACTGTTGCTATTGCAGCGCCTGTTACAGAAATGCCTGTACCAGAAAACGGCTTGGGCGCTATAGAAGGTAGAATTATGGGTTCGTTGTTGCCGCTGAAAGGAGTAAAAGTAGTTTTGCTTCGCAACGAGGAAGTAGTAGACGAAACAATAAGTGATGAAGAAGGTTACTATCGCTTTCCCCTTCTGAGCCCTGGCAAATATAATATGAAGGGGAAAAAAGAAGGCCACAGGGTTAGTATAACTACAGAAATACCTGTAGCCCGCGACCTGATTACAAAAGTTGATTTTTACCTTCCTAAAATGGATGATGACAACCGGTCCAAATTCCCGATAGTAGAAACCTACGAATACAAGAGTAATATTACAGGCTTTAAACGCATTCCGGAAAAGCAAGGGAAATAATTTAGCCTTATTATTTTAGCCTACTGATACTGATACTGATATTAAAAAACCGCCTTATGGGGCGGTTTTTTAATATCAGTAAAATAAACGAGCGTTGTTTTATATTAATCCTAACCATAATGCGCCGCCTACGCTATCGCTTTTGGCGCCTGTAACGCTGCTCAATACGTTTACCTCCTCTCTCCACCTGAGCGCGCCCACCAATGCCATTGCAACCGATTCTTTGTACATTACAACTTCAGGTGATGGAATTTCCACAATTACTCCGTGTTCGCCAACCGCCTTTTCTATCAGATGCACCAGAAAACCATTAAAAGCGCCGCCGCCGGTGATAAGCATTTTCGGCTGACGATTGTTTTGCGGGTACCCTGAAATTGCAGCTGCTACCTGATCGGCAATATGCTGTGTGTAGGTTGCGAGCAAATCGTATACGCTATGCTCACTCTCTAACAGAATTGGGAATATCATATCACGCGACATTTCATTGCTGAGCGACTTGGGCGCTGTCGCCTTGTAATAGGGCAATCCATTTAGGTCGCGTAATACCGCCCCCAACACATTGCCTATTGCCGCCATCGAGCCGCCGTCATCCATTACCTTACCCTCGCGTTCTGCAAGCGCATTCAAAACCTGATTAGCTGGACAAACATCGAAAGCAATTGGCTCGGCTCCATGAGCAATGGTGATATTTGCTATGCCGCCAATATTGAGTAAAAAGTCATAATCGCCAAACAGCAACTTGTCAGCAATGGGTACTATAGGCGCGCCTTGTCCACCCAGCGCCACATCTACAGCTCGCAAGTCGCTTATTACCGGCAGTCCGGTAAGCGCAGCAATGGTAGCGCCATCGCCAATCTGGCAAGTGGCTCCATTTTCGGGCTCATGAAACACGGTATGCCCATGCGATGCGATAAAATGCACCTGATGCGCTAAATCGAATTCTGAAATAAATTCATTTACTTGTTGCGCTATATACTGCCCGTAGCGGCTATTCAATCTTAAAAATTCCGCAACATGCATATTTGTTGCGCGTTTCAAATCTGTCTGCCATTCGGCGCTGTAGTGCACACACTTACAATGCAATATCTGAAAACTCCACTTACCGCGCACTTCGTCCAATTGCACATGCGCTATATCTAATCCATCCAACGAACTTCCGGACATTAGTCCAATTACTCTATATACCATTACTGATACTTTATCTATGATTCAAATTTTCTGCTGTATACCCAATCCTTGCTTTACTATTTATAAACTATGCTACTACATGCCCCCATTCTTTTTCCAACCAACCCCTCATGCTATGATTGGTGAAATCTATGGTTACCGGCACTACAGATGCATATCCCTCTTTCAACGCCTCAACATCTGTTCCGGCATCTTTATCCATGTTCACAAACTTCCCAACCATCCAGTAGTAATCCTGCCCGCGAGGATCGGTGCGCTGATCAAAATTTTCTTCCCAACGCGCCTGCGCCTGTCTGCATATCTTTATTCCTTTAAAATCGGCTTCAGCAACCACAGGTATGTTCACATTGAGCAATGTATGGGCGGGCATTTTGTTGTTTAAAAACCTTATAGCAAGATCGCGCACTACTTTTTTAGCAATCGTAAAATCGGCATTAAAACTATAGTCTAACGATGAACAGCCAATAGAGGGTATCCCCTCAATGGCAGCTTCCATAGCGGCGCTCATGGTGCCGGAATAAATGACATTAATAGAATGATTAGCGCCATGATTTATACCGCTCAGACACAGGTCGGGTTTGGCATGCATTACTATATCCCGTGCAAGCTTCACACAATCTACCGGCGTTCCGCTACATTCCCAAGACTCCACACCTTCAAACATTTCTACTTTATGCATACGCAATGGGCTACCAATTGTAATAGCATGTCCCATACCAGATTGCGGACTATCAGGCGCTACTACATATACTTGTCCCAGATCTTTTACGGCCTCCACCAGCGCTTTTATACCATTGGCAGTAATGCCGTCGTCGTTTGTAATAAGTATTACCGGTTTCTTCGTTTCCATATTGCTCATCGTTGATGGTGTAAAAATAGCGCTACAATTGTTATCCGCTTGCATTTACCTAAACTTCATATACTGTTGAGGTAGTAACAAATAAAAGAAAGCCGCCCGGTTGAAGGGCGGCTATACTTGTAACAAGACAAATTATATAAACAGCGTATCAAATTAAAGTTTGAAAGCTGCCTTTACTTTTTCTACATAGTCCAGTTTTTCCCATGTAAACAGTTCTACTTCCATAGTTTTAGCGTCGCCGCCTGCTGCTTTGAAAGTTTTAGAAACTGTAACAGGTACGCGACCCATATGGCCATAAGCTGCCGCTTCGCTGTACATAGGCTGGCGAAGTTTAAGACGCTGCTCGATGAAGTAAGGACGCATATCGAACACTTCGCTAACTATTTTAGCGATTTCGCCATCTGTCATACCTACTTTAGCTGTGCCATAAGTTTGCACATAAATACCCATTGGTTGTGCAACGCCGATAGCGTAAGACACCTGCACCAGAACTTCGTCGCAAACGCCTGCTGCAACCAGATTCTTTGCAATGTGACGTGTAGCGTATGCTGCAGAACGGTCTACCTTGCTCGGATCTTTACCAGAGAATGCGCCGCCGCCATGTGCTCCCTTACCGCCATAAGTATCTACGATGATTTTACGACCTGTAAGACCTGTATCGCCGTGAGGACCGCCGATAACGAACTTACCAGTTGGGTTGATGTGGTACTTGATATTTTCGTTGAACAAATGAACGTACTGAGGATAGCTTGTAAGAACGCGTGGTATCAAAATATTGACAACATCGTTCTTAATTGTTTCCTGCATTGCTTTTTCTTCAGCAAAATCGTCGTGCTGTGTAGAAATTACGATAGCGTCGATGCGAACTGGCTTGTTGTCGTCGCTGTATTCCAGTGTTACCTGGCTCTTAGCATCCGGACGCAGATAGGTCATTTCTTTACCTTCTTTGCGGATAGCTGCCAACTGCAACAAAAGATTGTGTGCGAGGTCGAGCGCCAATGGCATGTAGTTATCGGTTTCGTTTGTTGCGTAACCAAACATCATACCCTGATCGCCTGCGCCTTGCTCTTCTTTATTTTGCTTATCTACACCTTGATTGATATCTGCTGACTGCTCGTGGATTGCAGACAATACGCCGCATGAGTGAGCTTCGAACATGTATTCGCTCTTGGTATAACCAATGCGGGCAATAACTTCGCGGGCAATGGTTTGTACGTCTATATAAGTATTGCACTTAACCTCGCCTGCAAGCACCACCTGACCGGTAGTAACCAATGTTTCGCAAGCTATCTTAGCTTGAGGATCCCACGCAAGGAAATTATCAACGAGCGCGTCTGATATCTGGTCGGCGACTTTATCCGGATGTCCTTCAGATACTGATTCTGATGTGAAAAGATACGACATTTTTGATTTACGTTTTTTAAAATTAAACTTAACTTTCGAATTTTGGTGCAAATGTATACTACTTTAGGTGCATTTCAAATATTTGGCATAATATATTCCGCCTATTGAAATGTTCGCGACAAAAACAACAAACTCATCTAAATACTTGCTGCTACTTTCAGTTTATTAAAGCGACAATTGTCCGCCAATACCGTATCGCAAGCAGGCGCTGCTAAAAATATTCCAAGTAAACTCTTGTCTTTAAAAGCCATTTTATATATTTGTAGCATAACCGCGGTAGCTTGAGCGCAACTTATGCTAAGTAAAGGTTGTATATTAATAATTCATTCGGTATAACACCCGAAATCTTTAAAAACAAACACGCCCAAATTTATGTCTGCGAGTCTCAAAAGTTTGCTTTTTATCCCGCTACTGTTTTTGTCTGTAATTGGTTATGCTCAGGAAAGTAAAGCAACCGACTACCTGAAACACGGCAAAATATTTAACCTCTGCTCGTTCAAAAGGCAATGCGCTCATTGTTTTGAATGCGAACAACAGCGTTTTGACGTTAAAATAAAAAATCTGTCAGACAAGAAGATCACAAAAATCCATTACAATTTCTATTCTGAAGTTTTCAATAAAATAATTGAAAAGGAAGCTAAAATTCAGGGCGATGTAATAGACCGTAGCAATGTTGCTATACTTTACATATGCGTGCCTATAGGCGACCATTGGATCATCAGCGGTATAGATTATGCAGATGGCTCTTCGGTGAAATTCACGCTTAAAGATCGTCTCGAACGCTTTTTGCAAGAACCTGACGAATGTGAATGCAACGAAGTACACCCAAAACTGTAACATTCATACAATACTCAGAAAGACGGATCGCCTCCGTCTTTTTTTATGCCTAGCGCTTAATATTACATTTATATTTTTCAAAGTATCGCTACCGCGCAACACCCTATTTTTGCACTTATGCTGCAACAGATAAAATTCCCGTCGGGTACAGTAAATTATTATTTTGATAGTGAATTCAAAGACCTATGGCAAATATGCGAGCGGGAAAATGCGGTAATTATTACTAATGACCACCTGGCCGTAGCATACGGAGTCTACTTCAAAAATTGCAGGATAATTGTTGTGCCGCATGGCGAATCTACTAAAACGATTGCGACAGTTACCACACTCGTAAAGGAACTATTAGAGGCATCCGCCACAAGAAAAACAACTATAGTAGGCGTGGGCGGAGGCGTAATAACAGACATAGTAGGGTTTCTGGCATCGGTATACATGCGCGGCGTCAGCTTCGGTTTTGTGCCAACAACACTTTTGGCGATGGTAGATGCTGCTATAGGCGGTAAAAACGGAGTGAACGTGGGCTTATTCAAGAACATTATTGGCGTTATAGCCCAACCGGATTTTATACTATATGATGCTCATTTTCTACAAACCTTACCCGAAACCGAATGGAGCAATGGGTTTGCAGAAATAATAAAATACGCCTGTATTTTTGATGCTCCCCTTCTCGATGAGCTGGAACAACATTCCATTTCTTACTACAAACAAAACACAGCAGCGCTCAACAAACTGATAGAACGCTGCGCCGGATGGAAAAACAAAACGGTAATTGAGGACGAAAAAGAAACCGGACAGAGAAAGCTACTTAATTTTGGACATACTGCCGCACATGCTATTGAAAATCTGTATGAGTTGCCGCATGGCAAGGCGGTAGCAGTGGGTATGGTGATAGCATGCATGATAGCAGAGCAGCAAACCGGATTGCCTGCTGCCGTTACGAAAAGAATAAAGAAAATACTACAGCAATACCATTTGCCAATAAGTATAAAACTGGATGCAAAAAAAGCCATGCAAATACTAAGTATGGACAAAAAGCGCCACAACAACCAAATCGACTATATTCTGCTTAACGACATTGGCAACGCCGTCATTATACCGCTTGCGCTGACAACCATTGAAAACGCCCTTTTAGCTTATGAAAGTAATAATTGAACCCGGCAGTATTAATGGCGCGGTAAGCGCGCCGCCGTCGAAAAGCATGACGCAAAGGGCCTATGCCGCTGCCTTGCTACATAAGGGAGCTACTGTTATCAATTGCGTAGGCACATCGGACGACGAACTGGCGGCACGACAAATCGTGACGCAGCTTGGTGCGCAACTCACATCGGTTACTAATACGGCCACTACCATCTTTAGTGATGGACTGAACCCGCAAACCAGCTATATAAGCTGCGGAGAAAGCGGCCTTGCCGCCCGGCTTTTTACCCCTATAGCATCGCTGTCGGCTATGCCAATGCGTATAAATGGTAAGGATTCGTTGTTGCGCCGACCTATGGAAGGCGTCGCTGATGCTATGAATGCGCTGGGCGTTACCATTCCCGATTTTAAAGGATATATTCCTTTTACAGTCAAAGGCCCTTTGATTCCTAAATCAATAACAATAGATGCAAGTCACGGATCGCAGTTTTTAAGCGGATTGCTTTTTGCCTTGTGCGCATCGGCTACAGAAGCTATTACCATTGAAGTAACTAATCTGAAAAGCAAGCCCTATATAGATTTAACTTTAGATGTACTAAAACACTTTGGGTGGCCAGTTACCAATTTGTATCACAGAAGGTACATAATAGACCCAAACAAATTTACAACTACAGAAACAGTAAAAATAGATATTGAAGGCGACTGGAGCGGAGCGGCCAATCTGTTGGTGGCAGGAGCGCTGGCGGGCGCTGTTACCGTTTCTAATTTGTCCACAAAATCGGTTCAGGCAGACAAAGCGATCCTTGAAGCGTTGACGCTTGCAGGCGTTACCTTGCACATAGCTGGCGACAGTATTACAACTACCGCATCGCTAATGCGCGCCTTCGACATAGATGCTACGCACTGCCCCGACCTGTTTCCTATATTAGCAATACTCGCTGCATTTTGCGAAGGCGAGAGCAATATAACGGGTGTGCACAGGTTGTTTACTAAAGAAAGCAACCGTGTAGAGAGTATAGCAGATATGCTTTGGGACTTTGATGTTCAATTTTCGATAGAGGATGATATTTTGAGTATTGTAGGCGGGCGATACCTGCAAGGCACTATCATAGACTCGTTCAGAGACCATCGCATAGTAATGGCTGCGGCGGTAGGAGCCCTGCGCGCCAACGGCCCGGTAGAGATAACCAACTCAGAATCGGTAAACAAATCCTATCCGGCTTTTTTCAAAGATCTGCGGCAATGCGGCGTGCAGCCTGTTTTTACCAACAATAATGTTTGATGTGCACAAACCTCACAAGCGCTCAACATTCCTGTTTTCCCTAAACTATCGAAACATTCAGTTACTTTTATCGGCTATTGATAGTTCTCTTATGAAATTTACTTTCCTGACCGCATTTGTATGTTTTGCTTGTCTGTTGTCAAATGGGCAAACTATTAAGCATAAACCCTACCCAAAATCAAAACAAATTAACGATGCTGCAATAGCCACTTACCTTAAAAACCCCAAAAACACCGACACGGTAAAGCTGGTAATAGCACAACTGGATAAGGCAATAAAGCTGGATAGCGCCTATTATGGCGCATGGGCTAACAAGCTAAATTTTGAATGTCAGCTAAAAAAATATAAAAATGCCGTTGTTACAGCAGGATTTATGGCTGAGCTCTTCCCATGGGAAAACGATGTGCGGTTTTCGCTGGGGATACTGCAATTGAAAACCAAGCAGAAAGACAAGGCAAACGCTACTTTTAATGCATTGATAGCAACCTACAACACCCTGACCGACACTGGCAATACAGCTAATCATTTGAAAAGCGATATGCTGAATAAAGGATTGACGCTGATACTGACCGACAAGACCAAAGAAGGCAGAGAATACCTGACCAAAATTGCCGAACGCGAAACTGACCCTGCTGTAAAAAAGCACATAATCAGCTATAGCAAAATGACCAAAAAGAAAATAGTAGCCGAGAAAATACCCGGCAAAGATATTTAGTGTTGAAATTTGGGATTTCGTTTGTATTTACCTTTCAGAAAATCGGAGGCATTTACTTAATTTGCTCAGCAAAATGGTGTCTTTATGAAACTTTCTGTATTGATATTTGCAGGTTGCTTAACTACGCTTACCACATTAGCGCAAAGCCCCGAACATAGAAAGGGGAAACCAATGGCGGTTGCGCTAAACGATAGCGCAGTAGCCCGCTATATGCGGCATATGGACTCCGAAGATAGCGTTAAAGCAGTTTTCCGGCTATTTGATAAAGCGCTGAAAATAGATAGCGGCTATTATGATGGATGGCTGAACAAAATGAGTTTGCATTGCAGACTTGGCGACTATAAAACCGGATTAAGCACACTACGCCGCATGGAGCGCCTCTTCCCGAATGATGAAGGCGTGTTGCTGTATACCGGAATTTTGCTTTACCAGTCTGGCAATACTGTAGGCGCCATGGGCTACTTCAACAGGCTATTGGCTTATTATGATAATGTACTGCGTGGGGCAAAACCCAATTCTGTGTTGCAAAAGAATACACAAATCAGCAAGGGCAAAGCGCTGATACTGGCCAATAAAGTTGCTGAAGGAAAAGCGCTGTTGCGCAAGATCCATGATGCCGATAGTAATCCATTCAATAAAAGTTATCTGGCTTTTTACATAAATAGCTCGCGCGAAGAAATAATACATGATATGGTGCCCGGCCAGTAACCCTTACCAAACTTTTATCTGCGCTACGGCAGCTGCGGCGCACCGCTCACCGTCTATAGCTGCCGATACTATGCCGCCCGCATATCCGGCGCCTTCCGCGCAGGGGTAAAGACCTTTCAGCTGCGTATGCTGCAGGCTATCTTTGTCGCGGGGAATTCGTACAGGCGAACTGGTGCGCGACTCGGTGGCAACAAGCACAGCTTCGTTAGTATAATAGCCCTTCATTTTTGCGCCAAAATCTTTCATAGCCATGCGCAATGCCTCGTTTACATTTGGCGGCAAAGTATCTTTCAGCGCAGCGCTGTGCAGACCTGGCAGGTACGAGCAAGCAGGCAAATCTGTAGATACTATATTGTTTACAAAATCTACCATACGCTGTGCAGGCGCTACCAGATTGCCGCCGCCGGCTTGCCATGCGCGCTGTTCTACCATTTGCTGATAGCGCATAGCCGCCAAAGGCCCCGTAAATTTGTAGGCGGCAAAATCTTTTTCATCAACGCTCACTACAGTGCCAGAGTTGGCATAGGGGTTATTACGTTTAGATGGAGACCAGCCATTCACCACCAGTTCGCCGGGCGAAGTAGCTGCGGGCGCAATAATTCCGCCGGGACACATACAAAACGAAAATACGCCCTTGCCGTTTTTTTGTGCAACCAAGGAATAACTTGCAGGCGGCAGATAAGGATCGCGCACCTGACAGTGATATTGCGCCTGATCTATAAGATATTGCGGATGTTCTATTCTCACGCCCAAGGCAAATGGTTTGCTTTCTACCATAATTCCCTTGCTGTGCAGTAGCTCAAAAATATCGCGCGCAGAATGGCCTGTGGCCAAAATAACCGCCTTGCTATATCGCTTTAATCCATCGTTTGTCACCACTCCTGCTACTCTGTCGCGGTCGGTAAGGATATCGGTCATTTTTGTTTCAAAATGCACTTCGCCGCCACAGGCTATTATTTGCTCGCGCATGGCCGATATTATACCCGGCAATTTGTTGGTGCCTATGTGAGGATGCGCATCGTACAATATTTCTTCTCCGGCGCCAAAATGATGAAACAACTGTAAAATATTCATCACATTACCGCGCTTAGTAGAGCGGGTATAGAGTTTACCATCGCTATAAGTACCAGCGCCACCCTCTCCAAAACAATAATTAGATTCAGGATTTACTATCCCTTGCTTGTTCATAGCCGCAAGATCGCGGCGTCTGGTGCGCACATCCTTTCCGCGTTCCAACACTACAGGCTTGTACCCAAGCGCTATGAGCTTCATAGCTGCAAACAAACCTGCCGGCCCTGCGCCTACTATTATTATAGGTTCGCCATTGGTTACATCGTTCAAAATAGGTTGAAAGGGCGTGGGGCGTTCTACTTGCTCATCTATATACACATGAACCTGCAACACTACTTTGGCCTGTCGGGAGCGTGCGTCTATAGATCGTTTCTGCACTATATAGCCAGTTATGCGTTTTTCGGTAATACCGCATTCGTCGGATATAGCTCTTTTTATTATTTGTTCATCTGCCGCTGATTGCGGCAATAATGTAATAGTTACATTTTTGTTCATTTGCGTTAGGTTTTTATCCTAAAAGCTGGTAGCGGTAATGTTAGCGTATTATCGCTTGTTTATGGATGGCTTGCTTTGAAGTTAGCCTTTACTTTCTCGAGGTGTGCTACAAATTTTTGAATATCCGGATCGTAAGAATACCCGCCGTCGACCAACTTATTGCCATTCTCATCTACATAAAAATAGAAAGGCTGCGAGTTAGAACCAAATTTAGTAGCCTGAAGGTCGGCGTTCTTGTTGCCCACCGTTTCTACTTGCTGGTTCAGTATCTTAGAAAAATACTGCTGCTCTTTGGGTAATTCCAGTCTGTTAAAATCGCAATAGAGCGACACGACGATAAAATCCTCTTTCAACATTTTTGCAACTTCTGGTTTAGACCAAACCTGACTTTCCATTTTACGACAGTTCACACAATTGATACCCGTAAAGTCGAGCATAATAGGCTTTTTGAGTTTCTTTGAGGCAGCCAAGGCTTCGTCATAATCAAAATAGGTAATCAAACCCAGTGTTTTTACTACTTGTGGTTCATATAGTTTCATGTCGGCAACGTATTTCACCGGATGTAAACCATTATCGGAGCCCTCGCCTTCGGATGTTTTAGCTGCGCCGCCACCCGAGCCAAATGCATCAAAGGTGCCCATGGGCGGTAAGAATGCGCTCATGCCATTAAGCGGAGCGCCCCACATACCCGGTAACAGATAAACCGCAAATACAAAAGATATTATAGCCAGAAACAACTTGAATATAGATACGTACTCCTGACCAAACACATTCTTCGGCGATTCATCGTCATGGCTCAGCTTTAGTTTACCCAAAAGGTAGAAACCAAGCACCAACGCTAATACAATCCATATAGCAATAAATATTTCTCTGTCGAGCAAGCGCCAGCCCATTGCCAGATCGGCATTCGATAAAAATTTCAATGCAAGCATGAGCTCTACCAAACCCAAAGTAACTTTCACCTGATTGAGCCAACCGCCCGATGAGGCCATTTTATTGAGCCAACCCGGAAAAACAGCAAACAATGCGAAAGGCAAAGACAGACCAATAGAAAACCCAAACATACCTATTGCCGGCCCAGCTACCCCACCTTTGGAAGCCTCTACAAGCAATGTGCCCACGATTGGTCCGGTGCAGGAAAAGGAAACTATAACCAGCGTAAGCGCCATAAAAAAGATGCCGGCAAAGCTACCCACCCCAGCGCGCGAGTCTGTTGCGTTGGTCCAGGATGATGGCAGTGAAATCTCGAATGCGCCAAGGAACGATATTGCAAAAATGACAATAAGTACAAAAAAGAACAAATTAGCGCGCCAGTCTGTAGACAATGTATTGAGCGCCGCTGAGCCAAAAATAGCAGATATCAGCACCCCTAATACGGTAAATATCACCACAATAGATGTGGAATAGTAAATGGCATTTCGTATACCTTCTGCCCTTGTTTTGCTTCTTTTTGTGAAGAAACTAACCGTAATAGGTATCATAGAAAATATACAAGGTGTAAATACCGCCAAAATACCGCCGCCTAAGCTGATAAGAAACAACATAAGCAACGACTGTTGACTGCCGTTGTTGCCCTCTTTAGGCATTTCGGTGTCTGCTTTTGCCGTTGGCGCCGTTGTTTTGGCATTAGTGTCTTGGGGTGTTACCGCTGTGGTAGCTGCATTTTGAGCAGCCGTATCGGGTGTTGCAGGCGCTGGTTCAGGAGTAACAGAAGTAGTAGCTACGCTTGTTCCGGCATCTGTAATGTCAATAGAAAACGTTTTTTTAGCAGGCGGCAGGCACATGTGCTCGTCGCATATCTGGTAATTGTATACACCGGTAATTTTAGTATTTCCGGTGATAGTGGCCTCTTGTATATAATCTACTTTATGCAGATACATATTTACCACACCGTCTATACCATCCATGGCTTCGCTCACCAGCTTACCCTGTTCTTTTACAGCGCCCTTCAGCTTCAAGTTGGCATTGGGCGAAAACTTGAAAGACGGAGGAAACAATGAGCCATCGCCGCCGGGTTGAAAAGCATATATGTGCCAATGCTCCGGCAACTTCAGGTGAATAATCAACTGATAGTCGCTTCCGCTTTTCTTTTTAGCTTCAAAAGTCCATACGCTGTTATCCTTTACAATCTGGGCTTGCAAACCACTTGCAAAAAACAACCCAACAAATAAAAACAGCGCCGCTTTGATGGCCTTTACCATAAAAAACTATTTAATAATTTCTAATGCTGATGTCTATACAAATGACCTCGCAAACCTATTTTACATCAAATACAAAATCTTTATCCTTAGGTGCAAGACACATATGATCATCGCATACCTGATAGGTTAGTTTTCCCGTTATCTTGCCGGCGCCCGTAATGGTAGCTTCTTGTATGTAATCTATTTTGCCACTCAAATACGTAACTTTACCATCTATACCCTCCATTTTGGTAGTGGTCGATTTCCCCTTTTCTGTAACAGCCCCCTTTGTTTTTACTTTGGGATTAGCCGAAAGCTTGAACGACGGAACTATCTGAAAACCATCGCCACCGGGCTTTAAAGACCATATGTGCCATCCCTGTTTAAGATCAAGGTGGTAAATCAATTGATACTCATTGCCACTCTTCTTTTTGGCTTCAAACGTCCATTTGGTAGGATCTTCGGTCATCTGCGCAAATAAGCTACCCATTGGCAGCACGCATGCCGCGCATGCTATTACAGTGTTCAGTAATCTCATAAAAAAATGTTTGGTTCTCTGAAAACGAGAGCGATTTCTTGAAAAGTTTATGAGTATAAATCTATGGCATGTTATACTACCAAAAACATAATATTTTGCCAATAAATATACTTTTAACACTTCCGGTGCATACCCAAGTTGCGCCCATGTCGTGCGTAGCCAAAAAGCCATGCAAAAAATGGTATTGCAGCGCACATGCATTAGTTGCCTATGCTCAGCGCTTTCAGTATAGCTCTTCCATCAATATTATTCAGTTCTGCTGAGCAGGCGCGTTCCGGGTGCGGCATCATGCCATACACATTGCGTCCCTCGTTGCAAATGCCCGCTATGTTATTGATAGCGCCGTTGGGGTTGGAGTTGATATGCACCTCGCCATTGGCATCGCAATACCTGAACACAACCTGATGATTATCATGGAGTTTTTTCAAGGTTGCGGCATCTGCATAATATCTTCCCTCGCCGTGTGCTACAGGTATCTGCAGCGCCTTGTCGCCTACAGCTTTACCTATAAGGTTGTTGGCGCTCTCACTTTTTATGTACACATTTTTGCATGCAAACTTCTGGTGGTCGTTTTGCAACAATACGCCGGGCAGCAATCCTGCTTCGCACAATATCTGAAAACCATTACATACGCCCAAAACCTTGCCGCCACGATTGGCAAATTCGATCACTTGCTCCATCATGGGGCTAAAACGCGCCAACGCGCCGCAACGCAAATAGTCGCCATAAGAAAACCCGCCCGGCAGCACTATGCAATCGTCGGTTGTAAACATGCTCAAATCACGGTCTTTATGCCAAAGCATAATAGTTTCCTGTTGCAGATCTACGCTCAATGCATGTTGCATATCTCTGTCGCAATTCGAGCCGGGGAAAACAATAATTCCAAATTTCATTTCTATCTATTTATAAGCCTTTAGGCAAAATGCAAGGAAAACGAGTGAAAAATAAAAAATAAAGTTACTAAATCGTTTATTTTTTTCCAGAAGCAGCGCATGCGATATGATGATGCTTAATGGTGGAAAAGTGATCATCCAAGCGCTTTTTACGCCAATATCTGTCAGGAAAGCTACAAAAATAGAGATAATAAGGTAAAACGATACTGCTATCCAGTCCCGTCTTACATATATATTGCTCAATGCCACGTTTTGCTGCATGGCATGAATGCCGCTGGCAAGCAATATGGCTATTCCTAACATCGTAAGGATGAGGTAAAAAAGCGAATTGATATCGGACGACAACGAAAAACCAACATGAAGCCAGTATTTCCACAAATCAAAACGATCTACCAGAAATAGGATACATGCCATAAAGTAGAGCGGCGTGGCATAACCCATCATGGCGACAGACCACTCGCCCAGATTGAAGGAACGGAACATAACCATACCCACAAGCAAAAGAAAAAAGTAGCCAAGCATTGTAAACTGAAATAATGCCGCCATACATAACAAAAAACTGGCATTAAATATCAGTTTACGCGGATGCGATGTTTGCGTAAACCCAAACATAACATCTATGGCCCCCATCAAGAACCAGTTAACGAGAATTGTTTCATTAAATGTATTGAATGCCGGATAAACGGAAGTAAGCAACAGATACACAAACGATGGCACATAGGTAGGCCGTGGAAATAGCTTGTGCCGCGTGGCAATACTTTTAAGATATAGCGACTGCACATAAAGGTTGACGATTGCAAACATAACATAAGCAAAATCGCCATGCTTGAACACAAAAAACAGCGCTCGAATGATGTAATTGTACAAAAAATGTCCGGAAACCGGTAT
Source organism: uncultured Flavipsychrobacter sp. (assembly GCA_964561325.1). Taxonomy (GTDB): domain Bacteria; phylum Bacteroidota; class Bacteroidia; order Chitinophagales; family Chitinophagaceae; genus Nemorincola. The sequence goes on along the minus strand of CAZLPE010000033.1, from coordinate 6,549 downwards.
GGGCGCAACAGGATGTAACAGTACCTGAAACTTTACAAGTAATGCAAATATAAATAATACAATAACAGTAAACGGACTATTGTTTCTGAATAACTGAAGCACCTACTGATTTTTGGCTAAGGTAAGCCTACAAAATTACAACAGCAATTCCATTTAAAAATACCGTAGCGTATATTCATCTTACTGCACGATGTATAAAGCGCAAACCCAATGCTGATAGCCAATAAAAAAGCGAAAGAACTCATGAGTCTGTCTCTGAGTTCTTTCGCTTGTAGGTAATGTAAATATTATGCTACTTCGTTCATGCGGATAACTTGCGCCAATGCGGGCACTATCGTCTTATGTTTTTTCACTAACGGATTGTTTTCATCCCATACATATCCTGCCAATATAGAACATACCTGCTCCTTAATGTTGGGCTCAATAGCATTTGCAAAAAATATGGTCTGTATGTCGCCATTGTACCAACCCAATACAAACGACCTGAACACATCAACGCCCTTGCGCATTAAGTCTTCATACTCGGTTTGCCAATCTATGGTTTCGCCGGTCAACTGCCTGTGCACTAATTTAGCGGCAAGCAATCCGGAACCTGTTGCCAATGTAACTCCCGATGAAAAAATGGGATCTAAGAACTCCGTAGCGTTTCCGCACATTACATAGCCTTCGCCATGTAGTTGCTTGGCGCGCTTTGCATAGCCCAATATTTCGCGCGGTTGAAAAACAAGATCTTCATCAGCAAAGCGACCATTGAGGTCTTTGAAGCTACGGATGTGTTCCAGAAACTTCTTACCGCCATCTTCAGCAAATTCGCCAACAAACTCTGTATCGCTAACTACCCCAACAGAGGTTGTTTTATCAGAAAAAGGAATTGCCCATATCCACGCCTTGTTGTCGCGGAACGAGTGCATAAATATGTTCTCCCCTTGTTTACCAGTTCGCTTGGTGTCGTGTATGTGGCAAAACACAGCGCCGCGCGCAGGGGTCGATACTTCCTCCTCAAGATTGAACAACCGAGGCAACACACGACCATAACCGCTGGCGTCAATAATAAACCTTGCCTCAACTGTATGTTCCACTTCATACTCGTCTACATAGGTTATTATTTGCTTATCAGCGCCGCACTTTACGCTCGTTACCTCGCTTCTGAACTTTACAGGCACGCCCTGTTCTTTAGCTGTATTAATAAGAATAGTATCAAATTCAGCGCGCTTCACTTGCCATGTCCAGGTCCACCCTTTGGTAAACTGGTTCTCAAACAAAAAGTCAACGCGCTTATCGCCCTTATAAAAGGCAGCGCCCGTTTTTACCTGAAAGCCGGCCTTCTTCACATTATCAAGAAAACCTACCTCTTCAAGATGATCCATGCAGTGAGGTAACAGACTCTCGCCAATTACAAACCTCGGAAACTGTGTTTTTTCTAACACTAGCGTTTTATAACCTAATTTATTGAGATATGAAGAAGAAACAGACCCCGCCGGTCCAGCTCCTATTATCAATACATCTATCTTTTCCATGCTAAGCTTGTTTTACTTTATCAATAATATTTTTACGATCTACAAAATTGAAACAGGTAACAAAAGCGCCAATCGTTACGCCTAAGATACCATGAAAAATCAAATTCTGTCCTGTTAAATACAAATTTGGTATTTTGGTTTTCGGATTGATTATAGATTTTACAGGTTCATTACTGTTCTTCAGAATTCCATACAACGATCCATCATAGTTACCTATATAGTCGCGGTAAGTGAGCGGCGAAGAGCTGTACACATTTTTTATTTTGCTTCTTATGCCGGGAAAAAGTTTCTCCAGCGTTTGTAGCGTTTTTTCACATTTCTCCGCTTTAAACGCCTCGTAGTCTGCGCCTCTATCCTCTGTATTGCCTATAACATTGTAGGTATTTCTCCAACGCTCCATTTCATTAATATGCATATAAGTCATTACCGACATACAATCTGCATATTTTTCGCTTTTAGACGATGCCGGCGTACATACAAAAAAACCTTCCGGCCAAAGTTCTTGTTTGTAGTCTACCCCATCCCATACATCGTCTACATTATATTGGTAGATGTTGTGATTAAGGTATTCAAATGTATCTTTATAAAAAGTAAGGTGAACCGTAAATGACGATATAGTATTTTCAAGGCTCTTAACTCTTTTTTTGTACGCAGTCAGAAACCTCTTCTCACCAAAAATATCAATAGTCACGTCTGGGTGCATATTAGAAATAAAACTCTTCCCTTTTACCACTCCCCCATTTGCCAATACCACCTCTTTCACAGCGCCATCCGGATGGTAGTTCGCGCCTACAACATGACACCTCCTAAACAACTCACCGCCCTTAGCTTTTATATTGCGGCTCATGATATTTGCTATCTGCGAGCCTCCGTCTATAAGTTTGTAAGCGCTGATAATATAGCTGTTAAATATAAGCGCATGTACATAAAAAGGGGTTTTATCTTTTACGCCAGCATAAAGTGGGTTGCTACCGGCAAGCACGTTGCGCAGGCGTTCGTTCTTCGTTAGCGAGCATATATGCTCATACGCATTAATCGACCTAAAATCTTGATTATCAAAGTATTCGGCGGTAATTTCTGCATCAAGATTATACAGTGGAAAGTTTTTACAAACATCCTGCATATCTGCGCAAAATTGCTCTATCGCGCTTTCTTCCTCCGGAAAATCTGCTTTAAGTAGCCGTTTAAAATTATCATAACCAATACCATGCTTGTATTCTTTACCGTCCGCAAACCTGATAACATCATATCCATCTTCATCCATGCGCTTTAGCTTCAAGCCGTCGTATAAATCGAGGTACTTAAAAAACTGATAGAGCATCTGTCCCTTATCAAGCCCGCCTATATAATGCACGCCAGTGTCGAAGATGCACTTATCTCTGCTAAACACCTGAAGGTTGCCGCCCAATTGCGTGTTTTTTTCCAGCACGGCTACGCTGTGGCCTTCTTTAGCCAAAATATACGCACATGCCAAACCGCCCAGTCCGCTTCCTATAACTACTACATCGTATTCTTTTTCAGGTATATAGCTCATTACTTTCTTAAAATAAACAATACATTAGATGTATTCCGGGAATGCTCCTGCATTTCAAACTTCAAATTATGTCGTGCAGCAAACGCCTGTACATATTCTACCGATATAAAATGGAACTCATTCTCTTTTTTATTGAAACCCATCACTTTAGATGAGAAAAACTCTGTTAGTTGTGTTTTTTTATGCCGCTCTTCCAGATTGGTTACACCTTCTCTAATAAACAGTATACCATTATCATTGAGCGCAGCTGCGCATTTTTCTAAAACCGCATCCTGCTCATCTTGCTGCAAATAATGCAATGAATCATTCAAAAATACTACATCTTGCGCCCCAAAAGTATAGTTTCTTACATCTTCATACAAAAACTTAACCTGCGCTCCTTTATCAAAACAATTTGCCGCTATCTGTATCTTTTCCTCGTCATAATCTATCGACACAATTTCGCGTGCGCTATGCTTGTAGTGCAGAAACAACGCCAAATAACCGTATCCACAGCCAATATCTAATATTTGTTTCCGGTCATACCCTATCAGTTCATTGTAATATTCATAATTGCGGCGTTCCAGCTTCCATTTTACTCTTATGTACCACTCTATAACCGGTCCTTTGTAGATATAGTTATTAAATACTCTATGCCAAAGGTAATCGGCATTTTCCTTTTTCCGTGAAAAATCCTGAAACTCTCGCTTAAAATAAGCTGATATGCTCTTGGTTCTTTCACGATAGGTTGGCCCCCAGCTTGCATCGTCGTGCTTGATGCGCGGTAGTATTTTCACCGTCATTTCGCCGGCTTTCACTATGTAATCGTTTTTGGGCAATACATAGGTTACTCCATGTAGCAATACGGGCGTTATATCAAGCTGCAGCTCTTGCGACAATAAAAAGGCCCCTTTATGGAATCGATTGATCTTTTCATCAACCGATCTTCTGCCTTCCGGGAAAATAAGAATTGAATATCCATCGGCAACCCGCTGCTTTATTACTTCCAGATTTTCTTCTGCGCCGTCTTGCGCATATATATAGCCCGCATACCTAATTACAAAACCAAATAACGGCGACTTGTATACCCATTCGTTCACCATCAAAATGATTTTTCGGTTGAGCATGCTCATCAGCAATATATCCAAAAACGAACTGTGATTGGCAATCAATATCGACGGCTTAGCCACATCAAGATTCTCTCGGCCAATTATGTTCTTTTTTACTTGCAGATCGAGGTAAATAACTGAACCCGTAAAAAGCGAAATCAGGCCATTGAGCATACTTACTTTATACTTTTTGGGCGCAGGTAAGATGAAAAACAGCCCTAATACGCTATAGAAAAACAAACAAGCGCCTATAAAATACGAAAACTCGAATAATGAATATAAAAACTCTGATATCCTAACCGGAGGCTTGTGCTTATCGAGCCTTTTAAGCACAAACAGATCGAATAATATAGGCTGAAAAGTAAGCGACAAAAACAGTATACAAGCTATACCCAGCACACTTATAGCCGCAATAGAATGGATAGCCGGATGTTTGGCAAAAAATAACGCGCCCAACCCTATGACTGTGCCCGTGGCCGAAAGTACTATAGCCGATGTATAAGACCCTAACGCATTGTTTCGGTACTTGTATTTGCTCAACAAGCCATCTGTAACAAATATGCTGAAGTCGTCGCCAAGACCAAATATGAACGTGGAAATAACCACATTTACAAAATTGAACTTTATACCCAGCATCGCTGCAAACCCTAATATCCAAATCCAGCTGATTACCATAGGTAAAAAAGCAAGCAGCGTAAGTTCTATACGTCCATAAATAAGCAATAAAGTAAAAAACACTATCGTAGCAGATACCCAAAACAAGTAGTTAAAGTCATTTTTTACGAGCTCTAATTGCGATGACGCCACCTCAGCCCTATCGAAAAGTTCCACACCTTCTATTTGCCGCAATTCTTGTTTTACCGCCTGCAGTTGGGCAGCGCTTACAACTACAGTAGTGATTAATGTAGTACCCGCAGCGCCATTATCTATCAAATCATTGAGTCCTAATTGCTGCCTCAGCGAATCTGCTTGCACAGCTTGAGCGGGATCTGTATTTATCCATTGCTCAAAACTATTGAAGGCGCCATCTGTCAATCCTACATTGTGCGCCTGTTTATTAATACCCAGAAAAACCGGAGCTTTTCTATCGGCCCAATAATTCATCCATTTTGCTCTGCGTGCTTCTTTTATCTGTTCCGGAATTACAAATTGAGCCGCCGACAAAAAAGTTTTAATCTTTCCTTCTGCTTTTTTCTTAGTCAATTCCTCATAGAGCTTGAAATTGTATAGCGTAGCTGCCTCCCTGACTTTGTTGGTTACGAACAGGTATATTTTTTTATCTTCTTTAGGATTTATTCCCGTGAGTTGCTGCTCTGCATTGATTAACGACTCAGAGTGCACACTCATGTGCTCCATATCAGAATCGAACTGAACCTTACCGGAATACCGCAGACATACTATGGTAATAACAGCTATAACACCAATAATAGGCCATTTATACCGCACCAGTACCGACGGCCCCTTGGGTAGTTCTTTTTCTTCGGGAATATCAGTATAGCTAAACTCAACAATTTTCAGGATGATAGGTAGTCCTGTGAGTGTAAAAACCACGGCGCCAGATAAGCTGAGCGCCGCAATGAGCCCGAAATCCTGCAACACCACAGAGTTGGAAAAACACAGGGCGGCAAGTGCGGTAATAGTTGTAAAGCTACCCGTGAGCAAGGGCATGCCAATATCGCGTATGGTTGCTTCAATAGAACGGGTATGCCTTAAGTGCGTAAAAAAGTGAAACGAATAATCTACTATTATACCCATTAGTACGGCGCCCGTTGCCAACGATATAGCAGATATCTCAGGGCGAATAAAACCAATGATACCCAACGCCATTGCTGCGCCAAAAACCGCAGGCAGAAAAAAATAAACCGGGATAAGCGCCTTGCGGTAATAGACCAATAAAAGCAGCAATATCATTACTACCGAAAAAGTAACAGTAAGCCGCGTGTCTTTTTTAACCTGTAGTGCGTTCTCTGCTGCTATCTGGAACGTACCAAAATAAGTGAGCTCATGAAGTGGGTTGCGGGCGTTCCAGCGGGCTTTGAACGCCTCCATCACATTAAACAGCAATATATTATTAGCCGAATTGCCCGCAGCAAACGATGTTTTGGCTGTGATCAGCGCTTTTTTGTGGTCTTTGCTATATAGCACACCATCTTCTACAGCAAAGCCCTGCGGCGCATTTTGCTGCAATTGTTTAAAAAAACGACCGCTTATGCCTACCGGATCATGCAGCAAAAACTTTTTTAGAAATGCGCTACCCGGCGACACCAACTGATTATAGGTATTTGTAACCGATGCCGCTACCGAATCTTGAATCAATTTACTATCCAGCATACTATAGTAGCCGGTATCTATCAGGTAGGGAAGGTTGGTAATGTAATATTGGTAAAACTGTTCCTCTACATCGGGTCTG
>CAZLPE010000032.1:253-32911 GCA_964561325.1 uncultured Flavipsychrobacter sp. | reverse complement strand
GATTCTTTTAATGCTACCTGATATTCTTCGTCATAAACATCACTTATCCGTTTAAAAAACAGCAGCGGGAAGATATAAACCTTAAAATCGGCAGCGTCCACCGGGCCTTTTAATATCCATGCGGCCTTAGAAAGGTATTGTTCCAGCTTACTGAGTGATAATTTTTCCATTATTGGCTAAAGGTATCTACGGTTTGTTATTAAAATCAATTTGTGTCTGAGTTTGTTCTTTAATTGTCTGTAATTGTCTTTCACTATGGTTAATTGTAACTTAATTGGTACAATACAAGAACATGATGTTCCCATAATTCTCCCGTTATCAATAAATCTGCTTTTTCATCTCCGGCGAAAGTTCGCCATCTTCATTAATCCATTCTGGCAAACAGTAATAATTCCCTCTTACACCTTTCAACTTATACGGTATTAATCGTTGGTGGCGCATGGCAACATTCAAAAATGCCGAAACAAATTTTTCTTTACTAGTCTTTAAGTTGAGGTCTGGCTCCCGCACACGCAGTATCGAGATAATTTCGGCAGAGCGTAGTGGTTTTTTCGCCTGTGCAACTATAAAAACTATTTTACTGATCCAACTCCAGCTATAATTATATTCATCTTTGGGTTTTTCTAACTTTCCGATCTTCTTTTTCAACTTTTCATTCTCAGACAATGCCTGATTCAATTGAGAAGTGACATTTTCCAGTTCTTTTTCCCGTTCTTCTAGCTTTTTCTTGAGCTTTTTGATAGTAAACTCCAGATGAAACGTCTCTTTTTGAATGTTTTTGTCCATGATTCCATATTTCGGTTAAACCGCAGGCAAAGTATCTGAACTCAAATCTAATGATAATCTAATCATTCTGCTTAGGAAAATAAATGGGGAGCAAATCACGGGCAAATTCCGGTCAACAATCCCTGTATCGTCCTTGAATGCAATGCAATGAAACTTCTAACTAAATAATATGAAGGATTGTGGTATTTGAAACTATTTTACTAATTTTATACAGCATTATACACTTTGTATCATGAGCGAAGATAAACTTGGCGTAAAGGCAAAAGAAGCCCTAAAACATATCCGTAACTGGCTTATGAAATACGGGAAAATACTATCCGTTAGAGAGTTGATGAATGAGATGGGCTACAGGTCTCCTCGTTCAGCTATGCTGCTGATGGATGAATTAGAAAAAAATGGTTTTTTAGAAAGGAAGCCGGACGGTGGTTTTCGAATGGTTAAAGATTTAAGTACCGAGACAATGGCTCGTACAGTCTTGGTTCCACTAGTTGGTAACGTCACCTGCGGAGCACCTATTCTAGCCGAAGAGAACATAGAGGCAATGATACATATCTCAACTTCACTAATTATGGGTACTTCTAAACATTTTTTACTTAGAGCCATTGGTGATTCTATGAATGATGCAGGGATAAATCCCGGAGATTTAATGCTTATTAGGCAACAAAAAGTTGCGGAGAATGGCCAGAAGATTGTTGCCCTGATAGATGATGAAGCAACCGTGAAAGAGTTCCAACATAAAGGAGAAGTAGTTGCCCTGATGCCCAGGTCAAAAAATCCCAAACACAAACCAATTATACTTGAACGAGATTTTCAGATACAAGGTATTGTTATCGCAACTATACCAAATTTAACTACTTAAAAAATCAATATGGCTAATTATCACGTAACGCAAAAGAAAGGACAGGATGGATGGAATGTCCAAAAAGAAGGTGGGAAAAAGGCTTCCGCAATTGCAGCAACGCAAAAAGAGGCGGAGAAATTAGCAAAGCAGTTTTCCGGCAACAACGGAGGCGGCGAGGTACGAATACATAAACCCAATGGTGGTCCTATTCGAGATAGTGATACTGTTAAGCCCGGTAATGACCCAAGATCCATAAAAGACATGAAACATTAATGCTACCAGTTGAACCTATAACTACCGCTGACATGAGAGACACCATCTTCATTAGCCATGCAACTCCTGAAGACAATGAATTTACTATATGGCTCGCGTCCAGATTAGAGTTAATGGGCTATAAAGTTTGGATCGACAAGAAAGAACTGCTGGGTGGCGAAGTATTTTGGAAAGATATTGAAACTGCTATTACCAGTAATTCTATTAAATTTCTTCTGGTTTATTCAAAGAACATCTGTTATGCTAATGATCCAACACAAATAAAAAACGGCATACAGAAGGAGATCAATTTTGCAAATCAGGTAATTCGTGACAATCCAGAACTAATAGATTTTTTCACTATCCTGCATGTTGATAATTCGCCATTCAATTTATTCCCAGGATCAACAGATTTAAACCAGATTCCATTTTGCGATAATTGGGCCGATGGGTTATCTGTACTTCTGAAGAAATTAGCGAAGGATTGTGTGCCCCGGAATACAAATCTAATTTCAAGCAACGCCGCTGATTGGTATCTTGAACATTATCTGATTAAGAACCCTATTATTGAAAAAAAAGAGCTCTACTATACTAACTGGTGGAAAGTAAAAAATCTGCCGGATGTGTTTTACATACTTAGATTTAGCAATGAAAAGCAAGCTGCTACGATTCACAAAACAAATCAAACTGACTTGATAGTTTGTAACGCTAACTGCATTGTGAGTTTCAAAAAGGACCTTGATTTTAATGTAATTACTGACATAGATACAATTGAGGTAAGGCCAGATGAAATTTTTGAGATTAAGATAGTCGATGTCATAAATGGTTATGACAGTGAAATTTTTCCAACCTGTCGTGACGCGGAAAATCAGTTGAAAAAGTTATTAAAAAGAGGCTGCCACAATTTCTTCAAAGAAAGACAATTTCTATGGTATGACCTCGCAAACAAAAATGTTGCGTACTATCACACGCCTGTTAGCTTGCCTTCTACAAAAGTAAATTTCACTTACCCATTTAGTAACAATAAGAAAAAGAAACAATTGCTCGGAAAATATCTAACGGTTGGGAAATGGCATTTTGCTATGTCTGTCAAACCGGTATTACGGCCATCTGTTGGATTTCACTTAAAAAGTCACATAGTTTTTTCAAAGTCGGGATTTAAAGCCCTTGAGGATAAAGAATTGCAACATGCATATCGTAGAAAAAAGGGAAAGCGGATGTTTAATGAGGAGTGGAGGGATTTATTGCTAGGCTTTATTAATAGCTTGAAAAATGAGGATGGAGTAATTCAATTTAAGACAAGCGTTGATCAACTTATCGTTATGGAAGATATGGTTGAAATGTTCTGGTCTGAAGTCGGATACCTTGATCCCAAAGACTTAGAACGACAATCTTTATTCACATATACAGAACGCGACGAGGAGGCCGATGAAGATGAACAATCATAAATGGATAGAGCCCCAACTAAGTTTCATTTCTGAACCTCAGCTATCATTTGGCTACAACCAAAAAACAGCTGATCCACGAGATGGATTAATGCTATATGGCCCCTTTGATCGAGAGAAAATAAAAGGACAAATCAATATTGGAATAATCGGGTGCGATAATCAAAGGAAATATCTCAAGGATTACCTGGCCAAGATTCATGCACCTGTCTTCAGTACAAATGATGACGTAGCTAGGCCCTTTTTCCCTGGCTTAGAATCAGTTTTTGGCATACACATTAATTTCGATAATGTTGTAGAAATCCCGATTTCAGAAAATGATGTAAATAAGTTCTTGCACTATTCAGATGGGCACCAACGCGTATTTAACCTTTCTAATCTATTCGCAGAGAAGTTAATTAAATACGCAAAAGAAGAGGAAAGACCTGTTTCAGTTTGGTTTGTGGTTATTCAAGACGACATCTTCAAGTTTGGACGACCTAAGTCCAAACTTCCGAAATCAGCAGACAACATAAAAATTGGTCTAAAAAAAAGCGACCGAAATCGGGTTCAGCCATTTCTCTTTGAGGAACTAACTGAACTTCAAGATGCTTATGATTTTGAAATTAACTTCCATAATCAAATTAAGGCAAAGCTATTGAGTGATAAGATAGTAACTCAAATTATTAAGGAAAGCACAATTGCTTATGATAAAATATGGACTGATACTGCTAAAGTAGAAAGTCAAAAATTATTTGATAGTGCGAAAGCATGGAATATTGCGACAACACTATATTATAAGAACGGAGGACTTCCTTGGCGGTTAGGCGAAATAAGAGAGGAAGTATGCTATCTAGGTTTGGTTTATAAAAAGCTTGATGACAATCCTAACAACCGAAGCGCCTGCTGCGCTGCGCAAATGTTCATTGATTCAGGTGATGGGATGGTGTTTCGCGGAAACATCGGAGATTGGTTTAACCCTGAAACAAAAGAATTTCACATTTCAAAAAACGATGCAGTCAATTTGATAAATCATTCGTTGGAAGCATTTAAAGAGAAACTGGGTAAGGATAAATATCCTAAAGAAATATTTATTCATGCAAAAACTTTTTTCGATAATGAAGAGTGGGGTGGTTTTTCTGAAGCAGTACAAGGGAAATCAGCTATTATCGGCGTAAGGATTCAGGCGAGCAACGAATTTAAGTTATATCGAGGCCACTCATTCTGCGTACCCAGAGGAATGGTAATGAAGGTTGCAGAGCATAAAGCATTTTTATGGACTAAGGGTTTTATTCCCCGGCTCCAAACACAAATCGGCTTAGAGACACCTAATCCTGTTACTGTCGAAATCACAAGAGGCACAGCATCAATAGATCAAGTTTGCAAAGACGTTTTAGCATTAACTAAGCTAAACTACAACGCTTGTATTTTTGCTGACGGGCAACCGGTCACTTTAAGATTCGCTGATTCTATTGGAGAAGTGCTTACGGCAGGCAAAAACGTAATAGCAAGCATTTTGCCATTTAAGCATTATGTATGATGGGAATATACGGTCTTGTTATGTTCGTAACTGACATCATTTCATGTCATAGAACTTTGATTGTAGAGACATTTTGACAATAGCAAAATAAATATACAATTCCCTATTTGACTCCCTTTTAAAGGGAATTTACCGAAATTTAGAAGAGAATTAGATTTCATTTGAACCGGATATTTTGTCAAAAATGTCCGGTTTTTTGGTGTGCCAATTGCAGTATATAATGTAAATCAACTGGCATGAATACATCGCTATTATCTTCATTTGGGTCCCTCTATCTTAATCGATCAGATATAAATTCAACCTGACAACTAGAATTGTCTTCATAGTACTGCATTGTTCTACACAACTCACCATAACACGACACAAAACAGGAAAGTGTACATCGTAGCAATACTAGATTTGCTGTGGAACCAAAACGCGGTTGGGAATAGCTTACAAGTAGAAATAACTTAGGATCACGAAAGCAGGTAGAAAAACTTAAGAATTATGGAACTGACAATAACAGAGAAAAAGAGCAATGTGAAATTGCTGCCCTCTACGGACACGCCTGAGTGGTTACGTTCTTTTAAAGGTTGCGAACACTACTCAGATGAAGAGGCAATGAATGTATTAGACAGTCTTAATCAACTAGCAGCGATACTTTTAAGGAATGCTTCACAAAAAGCACATAGCATTGATAATCAACATGTTGTATATTTACATCAGGAAGAAAACCATCAAAATTTAGCAGCATGAATACATCTTCAACTTTTGCACGTTTTGCCAAAAGCAACAATAAAATACCTCGACTATCAGAGGCAAAAACGGCAGTTGTTTACACGAGAGTGTCAAGTAAAGAACAGGCTGATACAAACCTATCTTTAGAATACCAACGAAAAGCTATTGATGACTATGCTCAACGAAACAACATCAATGTAGCAGGGTATTTCGGCGGCACCTATGAAAGTGCAAAGACGGATGGTCGCAAGGAGTTTCAGCGGATGCTTGATTTCATCAAGAAAAACAAGGGCAAAATTTCACATGTCCTTGTTTACATGCTTGATCGCTTTAGCCGTACCGGCGGCGGAGCCATAAAGTTAGCCCAGGAATTAAGGGAGAAATATGGTATCGAGGTTTTTGCAGTCACACAACCTACGGATACATCAAACCCCAGCGGTGTCTTACAGCAGTCCATTCAATTTATCTTCTCGCAGTACGATAATGAACTTAGAAAGCAGCGTTCTGTAGCAGGAATGAGAGAGAAGTTCAAGAGGGGTATTTGGGTAGCAAAGCCGCCTATTGGCTATGATGTGGTTAAGATCAACGGCGTTAGAAGTATTAAAATAAACGAAATCGGGAAGAAGATAAAGAGAGCCTTCATATGGAAAAGTGAAGGCATGAAAAATGAAGAGATACTAGATAAACTCCGGAGCATGGGGGTAAGCTTAAACAAGCAGCACCTGACAAAGCTCCTCAAGAATCCGTTTTACTGCGGCCTGTTAAGTCACAACATGCTGGATGGGGAAATAGTTGAAGGAGAGCATGAAAAGCTAATTTCAACCGAACTATTTCTGAAGGTAAATGAAATACATCAAAGCAATTCCGGTTACGGGGTGTCGCACAAACAGAGGCAAGAGGATGTGCCTCTGAAGGTGTTCATCCGTTGCGCAGATTGTAATGAGCCATTTACTGGATATATCGTCAAAGCAAAGGGTTTATGGTACTACAAATGCAGGACGACCGGATGTAAGTGTAACAAAAGTGCAAAAGCTATGCACAAAATGTTTATGAGATTGCTCGAAGGTTACAACATTAAAGAGGAACTGAAAGCACCCTTACTCAAAAAAATGGAGTCTGTATGGAACGAGATAAACAAAGAGAGTTTTGAATTGGAGCAAAACTATAAACAGCAGCTTTCAGAGGTTGAGAAAAAGATCGAGAACATAGAAGAAAGCTATTATGTGGTCAAGGATATGAACAAGGCTACCTATGATAAGTTCCGTTTAAAGTTTGAAGAGGAACGCAAGGACATAGCTAAAAAACTGTCGCAATTGACAACTGGCATTTCGAACCCATTGGGGGCAATTGAAAAGGCTGTGGACATATCGGTAGGACTCGCTACAGAGTGGGCTTCCAGCAATGTTGAGCAAAAAGAGAAGCTGCAAAAATTAGTATTCCCTGACGGAATTGTTTACGACAAGAAAAAAGGAGCATTTCGAACCACAAGAGTAAATTCAATATTTGAGCTAATCGCAAGCCTGTCAAGTATTTCAGGCGAAAAAGAAAGGAGACAAACAGGGGTTGAAACCTGTTTGTCTCCTTGTGTGCGGCAAAGGAGATTCGAACTCCCATGCCCGTTACAGGCGCTACCACCTCAAAGTAGTGCGTCTACCAATTTCGCCATCGCCGCAACTTATTTATGATGGACTGCAAAAGTAAAAAAGAAAACCGACAAATCAAGAAACTACCCGTATATTTTGTGTGGAATATTGATGCTAAACACCCACGGCTAATGCAGCGACCAGCCCATAAGCAGCCACCCCAATACTATAAGCGGAGCCGGTATTTTAGAGAAGTACAGCAGGCTGAAGGTAATCATTACCACTACAAGATTGCTCCACTCGAATGCCAGCGACTGATCGAAAGCGATGGAGCGAAACAAGACGATGCCGGACGCCCATACTATGCCCACAATAGCCGAGTTGATACCCTCTAATGCGCGGAATATTATAACATGGTGTTTTAGGTTTTCGTATACAGGGAATAGGAAAAACAGCAAGAGCGTGCTGGGCAAAAATACGGCTATGGTGGCTACAAGACTGCCTATTACCTGCCATACAGGTCCGTACTCGTGCATGGCTACGCCGCCCACAAACGAACAAATGGAGAATACAGGGCCGGGTACAGCCTGCACCATGCCGTAGCCTGTTAGCAACTGGCCGGCAGTGAGGATAGGTGGCTGTGTGGAGCGCTTGACAAACTGCACAACCATAAGCTGCAACAATACCTGACCGCCGCCGAAAACAATAGAGCCGAATCGGTAGAAGTTTTCGAACAAGTTATAGATACGCCCATGCTGCCAATGCCCCGCTTTTGCCAGTCCGCTGACGATACCGGCAATTATAAACAGGAGCGCGAACAACCATAGATGCATCCAGTTTATTTTTTTGGGCTTTTGGTTGGGAGTGGGTATACGGTTGTTGCTGAAATTGCTGATGGCGCCAGATATAATAAGCAATGCAGGAAACACCCATGGCGAGTTGATAAACAATGTGGCAATAAGACTGCCCATCATTATAGCCGCTGTGGCAATATACTTGATGCTCGTCTGCATCATTTTTGCCGCGGCAAAAAACACAAACCCTACAGACATGGGCTGTATGTAGTAAAACAGATTGAGCGGAATCATTTTATTTGTTTTCTGGGCTCCGGGGTCGAAGTAGAAAATAATAAATGAAAAAACCGCCATAATCAGCGCAGCAGGGAAAATCCATAACAGCAAGGTGATAATGGCAAGCGGTACTCCGCCGCGCTTCATAGCTATCAGCGACACCGTTTGGCTGCTCGACGGGCCCGGCAGCATCTGGCAAAAAGCGTTGTATTCCAGCAACTCATCTTCGGTGATGTCCTTGCGTTTTTGCACAAATGTTTTCACCATCATACCCATATGCCCCTGCGGACCGCCAAAAGCGGTAAATGAATAAAGAAATACCGCCTTGAGGAAGGGTATGTGCCGCAGCAGCATTGGCCGGATATTTAGGACATGAAATTAAAACTAAAAATGCGAAAATATAAATTCAAAATTTTGGCATGTAAAATAACCGTTTTTACTAATTAATCTGGGGCGGTTCTTTTTATGTTTTCAAGTATTTGAGTATCTTGCAGCGCAAATTACGATTCATGAACCATCTTATACTTAGCGCATTTTACGACAACGTAAACAAGAACGTAGGACCAACCCTTATGTGGGTGTTTTTTCTGCTCAATATTATAGAGTGGATGTATGTGATGGTTAAGTACCTGAACTCCGACGACTCTAAGAAATAAATGTCTCAACACTCCAAACATATTGCCGATATCCGTCAGGATTATTTGCTTGCAGCCCTGGATGAAGAAACTGTAGGGGACGATCCTCTGCTTTTTTTTAGAAGTTGGTTTGCTGAAGCAGAAGCGGCAGAGATCACAGAGATAAATGCAATGACGCTGGCTACCGCCGACGGGCAGGGTTTTCCCCATGCCCGTATTGTGTTGTTGAAGGGTATGGACGATCAGGGCTTTGTGTTTTTTACCAATTACGATAGCGCGAAAGGAACGCAGATAGCTGCAAACCCACGCGCAGCGTTACTGTTTTTCTGGAAAGAACTGGAACGTCAGGTACGTATAGAAGGAGTAATAGAAAAAATAGACCCTGCCGAGAGCGACGCCTATTTCCACTCGCGGCCGTTAGGTAGCCGTATAGGCGCGTGGTCGTCTCCGCAAAGCCAGCCAATAGCGCACCGCAATGTGCTGGATGTTAATTATGCCCGGTATCAGCAAGAGTTTTCTGAGATAGAAGTGCCTCGTCCGCCACACTGGGGCGGCTACCGCGTTGTGGCATCGCGTATAGAGTTTTGGCAAGGCCGGAGCAGCCGCATGCACGACAGAATACTGTTTGAAAAAGGCGCAACTGGCGCATGGCAGCGCAGCAGGCTGGCGCCATAGCGATTCTTTTACCGCAGATAATATTGTTTCACAAAACTGTTTGCGCCTATTCGGGGAGCTGATTAAGTAACTATTTTTTCTTTTTGCCCATCTGCTGCCTATCCCACCTAATGGCATAGCTTAGGTACATATTGAAATCGAAAATAGAGTTTTTGTCGCCGCGGCCATAGCCTGCTATATACAGCGGCGACAGATCTTTGAACGATGCGCCATTCATCAAAAACTTACCGCGAATGTTCCACCCTGCAAAAAAACCTTTAACCAGTTCCACACGCATGCCGGCGGTTATTTCTACCCACAGCGCTCCAAAGGTTTTACCGGGGGTAACGCCCGTGTTGGAGCCCCATACGCTATCTATTACCGCATAATACGCCTGCTCCCTGTTTATGGCCGCAGCGCCCAGCCTGAAGCCTATCAGCATCATATCCCAGTCGGTGGGCCGGTCGCGGGTGAGCACACTCTTATTGAACCCCATGCGGACAAACTGGTTGCTTGTTTTATATTTCAGGTCGGTATAGTTCATTTCAGATGTGCCAAAGCCGGCTTCGCATACTGCAAAATATTCGTTGTGCAGGTAGTAGTCGGCCGCTATCTCGAACGCCGAGCGGTCTTTCTGCCATATGCCCATTATAGGGTGAAAAACATCAACGCCTATGCAGAGCTGATGCCCGGCAAGGTCTTTTTTCTTCACTTTTACTTCGGTTGTGTCGGTTGCAGCGGTGTCGGTTTGGGCATAAGCCTCCGTAGCGCCGCACACTACGCACAAACTAAAAATTAGGGTGAAAAAATACGCGCAGATGTTTCGTTTTAACGTCATTGGTTACATTGGTGTTCGTTATCTGTACCGAGTCTATATTGTTGTGGGTGGTACTAACCGTTTTTATAGTATAAAAGCAAGTGTACCCACAGGCGTTCGACAGAAATTCCAGGTTACGCTTGTAGTAGAAGGTCAGGGTATCGTAGTTGTATTTTAGCGAGTCGGTTGTTACCAGCCATTTACAGCTATCGGCAGCCGGCGACAGCGACAGGCTGAACAGGGAGCCGGTATTGTAAAGCGTTAGTTGTTTTACAGAGTCGGGCAGGGCGCCTATTACGGCAGCCGGCAGCGCTGTGTCTACCACGGTCAGCAGCGTAGAGTCTGAAAAATGCACGGTTTGCATATTCAGTATCGCTACTTTGGGCGTAAGGCATAGCTGGCGCTCCTGGGTGCAGCTATCTGCGCCCAGGAGCGTAACGCCTGTTGCCAACATCAGGAAGTATTTATCCTTGTTAGTCATTCAGCGTGTTCAGTATTTTATCTATCTCGCTTATCACATTGTCCAGCTGGCGACGCATGTTTTCCTTTTCTTCCTCGTCTATTTCCGTCTGACCGAGCCTGACGCTTACCATTCCGTTTTCCAGCGAGGCCAGTTTTTTACTGAGAATCTCTACCGTTTTTTCGTGTGTGGCAATAGTCGCCTTGAGGCGTTTGTTTTCTGCCTCTAAAGCTGCATATTTTTTTAGCAGCATATCTACTTTTGTATTTAATTGATCCAATGCCTGCATTAGTCGCGAATTTGGGCGCTGAGTTTAGTTGTGTATGCTTCTATCAGTTGTTTCATCAATTGTTCGGTGTCAGCATCCGTCAAAGTACGGTCTTGTAACTGAAAAGTGTAATTTAAAGCATAAGATTTTTTTCCTTTGCCCAGTTTTTCACTTTCAAACACATCGAACAGGCCAAACGATTGCAATGGTTCCAGTTTTAGTTGCTGGGTTATGTCTTGCACTTGTTTGTAGGTTATAGCCGTGTCTATTACTATGGCGAGGTCGCGCTGCACCGCCGGGAACTTAGGTATTTCGCTGTATTTTATTTTAGCTGCCGCCTGTGCTTTTACCCAGTTGTCCCAATGTATCTCGGCATAGTACACTTCCTGTTTTATGTCAAATTCTCCCAGTCGCGCAGAGGGCACAGCGCTGGCAGTGCACAAGGTCTGGTTTTTCCATTTCCACACTACCTCGCCGTCTGCCGACACTGCGGCATCGTTCTTTATACCGCAATATTGCAATAAGTTGCCTATTATGCCTTTCAGGTAGTAGATGTCTGCTTTCATGGCTTTCTGGCTCCATGCGGCAGTGCGCATTTGTCCGCTTATCCATATGCCCATACGCGCTTGCTGATAATATTTAGCGTCGGCCTGCGCATAGATGTTGCCGAATTCGAAAAGGAACAGGTTTTGGTTTTTGCGGTTGCAGTTGAACTGTACCACCTCCAGTCCGCCCTCCAGCATAGATGGGCGCATCACATCCAGATCGGCGCTAAGGCTGTTCACCATTTTCACCAGATTTTCGTTGCCGGGATAGTACTTACTGTTTACTATCGAGTTGGTTACTATCTCCTGGGCGCCCATGCCGCATAGCAATCCGGCTGTGCGCTCGCGCAATTCGCGATCGCCCTTCATGGCAGGCTTCAGGCTTATGTTTAGCCTGTCGGGTATGGTTATGTTATCCAGACCGTCTATGCGTAGTATTTCTTCTACTATATCGGCCGGTTGCGATACGTCTGTTTTGTTAGAGGGTATGTATAGCGTCAGCGCTTCATCTGTTTCTTCAGCTATTGCAAAGCCCAGAGCCAGCAATACTTCTTTTATGCTGTGTGCCGAATAGTGTTTGCCGCTCAGTTTCCAGATGTAGTCGTAGGTTACGGTTACCGTCCTTTCGGGCAGCGTGGCGGGGTATACGTCGTTTACCGGTGTGGCTATAGTACCGCCGGCTAATTCGGCGATAAGCGCCGCCGCGCGTTGCAGCGCCGGTATCACGTTGTTAATATCCACGCCTTTCTCGAAGTGGGTTGCCGCGTCGGTGCGCAGATTATGCCTTAGCGAGCTCCGGCGTACATGCTTTGCATCGAAGTAGGCGCTTTCCAGAAACACATGGGTTGTTGCCTCTGTGATACCGCTATCTTGTCCGCCAAAAACGCCGCCCATAGCTATGGCTTCGCCTCCGCTGGTTATCATCAGGTCGTCGGCAGCCAGTTTACGTTCCTTACCATCCAGTCCTTTAAACACCGAACCTTCAGGCAAAAACTGCACGCCAATTGAATGGTCTGCCAGTTTATCTGCATCAAAAGCATGCAATGGTTGTCCGTACTCGTGCAGCACGTAGTTGGTAATATCTACAATGTTGTTTATGCTACGCACGCCCACAGTTTGCAGGCGGGCTTTCAGCCATTCCGGCGATGGGCCAACCTGTACATTGGTAATGCTTTGCCCTGCATAGCGCAGGCAGGCATTAGCGGCGGTTATGTGCACGTTTACCGCCTTATACTGCCCATCGGGCAGGGTTGTGGGGTGTATCTGGGGTAATACCGCAGTGTGTCGCTCGCCCTTGTGGTGCGTCAGGTAGGCGCACACATCTTTCGCCACGCCTATGTGGCTGTTAGCGTCGCTGCGGTTGGGGGTAAGGCCAATGTGAATGGCGTAGTCTGTTTGAGGAATATTAAAATACTCCTTTGCCAACATGCCTACTTCAGCGTCGGCGGGCAGTATCATGATGCCTGCATGGCTTTTACCGAGGCCTATTTCGTCTTCGGCGCATATCATGCCGCTGCTTTCTTCACCTCTTATTTTGGCTTTTTTTATCAGAAAAGGTTCGCCCTCGGTTGGGTGTACTGTTGCGCCCACAGGGGCTACCACCACTTTCTGTCCGGCGGCTACATTTGGCGCGCCGCACACTATTTGCACAGGGGCAGAGCCGCCGGTATTTACGGTGGTTACACTCAGTTTGTCGGCGTTGGGGTGTTTGGCGCAGGTGAGCACTTCGCCAATCAGCAGCCCTTCCAGCCCGCCTTTAATACTTTCAATAGGTTCTATAGCTTCTACTTCCAGCCCTATAGACGTTAGTATGCCGCCAAGATCGTTTACAGGTATTGGTTTCGGTAAATATCCGAGCAGCCATTGGTATGAAATGATCATTTCTGAAAAAATATTTGTGCAAAGATAACCCTTGATTATAGCAAAATGCAGCTTCTTAAAAAAACCATTAACAAAACCATTTACCCCCATTGCGTTGTGTATGTGTTGTTAATTATGGTGCAAAACGCAAATAATTTGGGGAAAGACCGCTGTTTTTCGGAACTTTATGGGGATATGCTGTGGGAAAGCTGTGGGGCGATGGGTTATAATTTTAAAAGCCTAAACTTTTTGTAGTTCTGATTTTCCCGTTTACATTCGCTCTCCCCGTAATTTTTTAATCGCACCTTATCATCGTTCCAAGTATTGTTTTACAGCAGTTGGGGAGCGGTTTACAGGCAGTGGGGGATAGTTGGTTTTTTGAAACATTGATTATAGTAATACATAAGAGTAAAGAAAATAATGGCAGTAAACATTAAGAAAGATTTTGGGGGTGTAAGAAAAAGTAAACCAGACATGTCTACGATGGTCTATGGCAAGGTGCCGCCGCAGTCGGTGGAGCTTGAAGAGGCTGTGCTGGGCGCGTCTATGCTGGAGAAAGATACATTTGCACAGGTGCTCGAGATCATCCAGAGCGCCGACTGCTTTTACGTAGACGCACACCAGAAAATTTATGCAGCCATGCGCAGGCTGTTCGACAAAGGAACGCCGGTGGATCTGCTTACGATTACCGAAGAGTTAAGAAAGTCGGGAGAACTGGAGATAGTGGGCGGACCGTATTTCCTGACTCGCCTTACTATGAGCGTATTGAGTAGCGCCCACGTAGAGGCGCACGCTCGTCTGGTGATGGAAAAATTCATTCAGCGCGAACTGATACGGATAAGCGGCAGCGTGATAAGCGACGCATACGAGGACAGCATAGATGTGTTCGATCTGCTGGATAAGGCCGAATCTGGATTGTATGAAATCACCGATAAACACTTGCGCAAAAACTTTAAGAGTCTGCAAGATGTGTTGGTGTCTACTATGAATGAGATAGATGAAAACAGGAAAAAGACCGACGATATAACCGGGGTGCCATCGCTCTTTAAAGAGCTGGACGCTCTGACCGGCGGCTGGCAAAAAACCGACCTTATCATTCTTGCGGCACGTCCTGCGGTGGGTAAAACCGCGTTTACGCTGAATCTGGCTATGAATGCGGCTATGAATGTGGGTAAACAGTTTCCGGTGGCGTTGTTTTCGCTGGAAATGGGCGCTGGGCAGATTGTAAAAAGGATGCTCGCCGCAGTTACAGATGTGAGCATGGAGGCCATAACCAAGGGCAAAATGGCCGAGCATGAGTTTATACAGATGTCGCAACGTATGGGTAAGCTGGCGCAGGCCAAAATATTTATAGACGATCAGGCAGCGCTCAATATCTTCGAGCTTCGCGCAAAGGCACGAAGATTGAAGCAAAAGCACGATATACAGATGATTCTCATAGACTATCTGCAGCTTATGCAGGCCAGTGTAGAGAAGGGAGGAAACAGGGAACAGGAAATCAGTAAAATATCGCGCGACCTTAAAGCGCTGGCTAAAGAGCTTGAGGTGCCAATCATCGCGCTGTCGCAGTTGAACCGTTCGGTAGAAACACGTAAAGAATCGAAAGTGCCGCAGTTGAGCGACCTCCGCGAATCGGGAGCGATAGAGCAGGATGCCGATTTGGTAATGTTTCTGTATCGTCCGGAGTATTACGGCATTAACAACGATGCAATGGGCGAAACGGTAGAAGGTGAAACACACATACATATAGCCAAGCACCGTAATGGTAGCACAGGCACGGTTAAGGTGCAGTTTATAAAAGAGTATCAGCGTTTTGTAGACCTCGAAGACAATCGTTTCGATCAGTTTGGCGGCGGCGGCGGCGGTAATTCCGGCGGTGGTCCGGGGCCGCAGCCTAAAGACAATCCGCAGGCAGGCATACGCCGCGATACCAGCGATTTTGGCGGGTCTAAGTTGTTCATTCCGCAAGCCGGTTTCCAGACGTTGCAATCGAAAGTAAACGATGGTCATTGGGACGACGACGATATGGGCGGTTCGGCGCCTATACGCAAGCTACCCCCTACGCCCATGGACGACGCTCCATGGTAACCGTATACCCACACTAAAAACACAGCAACCTACTATAGCGCGCAATGCAATCTAAAACGCATTGCGCGCCTTTTTTTGGTGGGTGTTTGGTTTTTTTGTTATAGATAATTGGTTGCTCAGAAAGTAAATACGTATGAGGCGGTAATGTCGTAACTTTGCGTTTCATCCTAAACCTATAATACGATGTTTCTTTTCCGCTCTTTTGCGCTGGGCCTTATGCTCTTGTTGGCCTGCCGTTCTTCCTCCATTATTGCGCAAACACCCGACTGGTTGTGGAGCAAAACAAGTAAATCTACAAACGGCAGTTATGCTTCTGCGGTGTCGGTTGCAAAAAATGGCGATGTGATCGTCGTTGGCGACTTT
Organism: uncultured Flavipsychrobacter sp.; assembly: GCA_964561325.1. Classification (GTDB taxonomy): domain Bacteria; phylum Bacteroidota; class Bacteroidia; order Chitinophagales; family Chitinophagaceae; genus Nemorincola. The sequence continues at coordinate 17,008 of CAZLPE010000032.1, read as the reverse complement.
GGTTCGGCGGCGCTTTCTTTTGGCGGCGATACTCTTTACGGTTTCAATGGGTCAGTATTTCTCGTCCGGTTCGACGCTGCCGGTAACCTTATTTGGTTCAGGCAGTCGGGGCTGGGTAGCTGCAACATAAAGGCCATGACATTAGACCCGTCGGGGAATATAGCGATAACGGGCTCTTTTACCGCGCCTACGTTGCGTTTTGGCGCGACTACGCTGACGCTATCAGGTTCGAAAGATGTTTTTTTGGCTAAGTTCGATAGCCTCGGCAATCCGCTTTGGGCTAAAAGCGCAGCAAGCAGCGGTGGAGCCGAAGGAACGGGTATATGCGCAGACGCATCGGGTAACATAGGTATAACCGGAAATTTTACAGATGCGGTAACCTTTGGCAGCACAAACCTAACCCGCATGCCCAGTTCGTTGATCGATGTGTTTACAGTGAAATATAGCGCTTCCGGGGCTGTTTTGTGGGCCAAATCGGCGGGTAGTCCGTTTATATACGATCATTCGGCTGCTATAACAGCAGACCCATCGGGCAACTTCTTCATTACCGGCGACTTTCAGGGGCAGATGGGTTTTGGCGGCGGCGTCAGTATTACCACCTCTACAGAAATCGCTGTGTTTATGGCTAAGTACAATGGATCGGGCGTAATACAATGGGCGCGCAAAGCCGGCGGTACAGGCGGCGAGTCTGGTGGAACGAGCGTAGCGGCCGATAAAGATGGCAATGTATTTGTAACCGGATACTACTATTGCAGCCCGGCCATGACAATAGGTTCGTTTTCATTGCCCAACAAAGGCAATATAGATGCGTTTGTTGCTAAGTATAGCGCTGCAGGTACGCCTATTTGGGCTAAAAGCGGCGGAGGAAACGAACACGACATACCCAATAAAATTGTGACCGACGAAGCCGGAAATGCTTATGTGACCGGCGATTATGCCAGCTACGACGCTCAATTCGACACCTTTACGCTGAGCCGGTCGTACGGATCGGGCAACTCTTTTTTTGTAACTAAGTATGATGGTTCGGGCGTGGTGAAATGGGTGAAAACAGGTGGAAATACGCCGTCTAATACGGTATATACGGGCGCGCTGGCAGTAAATAACTGCAACGAAGTATATGTAGCCGGAGTATATACCATAATACTCAATCTTAGTCCTACGGCGCCGCTGCCGTACCGGAGCGCGGGTAGTATGTTTGTGGCTAAGCTGGGCAATGTGCTAACTACTATATCCAAACCCGTTTGTTTTGGCGACAATACCGGTAGCGCAACTGCCAGTATGCTTGTGGGCGCAGGGCCATTTACGTACTCATGGTCTACCGGCGGTACTGCCGCTACCGAAACAGGATTGGGGGTAGGCGTGTATACGGTTACTGTAACAGATGCAAGCGGTTGCGCCAACCAATCGCTGGTGAATATCGCCAGTCTTTCAGATATGACTGCTACGTTTACTAATGCCGGTTTCAGATGCAGCGGGCCTTGCGCAGGCACAATTACCGCTATTCCTGCAAAAGGATTTACCCCCTACAGCTACCTCTGGGATGCAAACGCAGGCGACCAGACAATAGCTACAGCAGCTAATTTATGTCCCGGAACGTACTATGTGCGCGTTACAGATTCTATGAATTGTGTGAAAACTTTTTCAGTAACGGCGGCGCCCAACGCTTCGATGCTACCCCAATTGCCGCTGCTCAACATTTCTACAGTGGACGGAGCCAATATTGATCCTTTAATATCGGCTTATTACCATTACGACCTTCCGGGTACAATTGTTGCCAACCCTGATAATCCTTACAATTTTGTGAATGCAGGCAAAAATGTACGGTTAAAAGTAAAAACACTCAACAGAAGCGCCGGCGGTATAGACTATCCGGGCGGTCAGGTAAGCGCACGTACCAACAGTCCGTATATAACTATCACAGACACATTGGCTGGTTTCAATCCCATTGTTTATGGCGATTCAGCATGGTCTATAGACGAACTGGAAATAAAAATAAACGAGACAACTCCGCCCGGCACAATCGCCTATTTCGATGTGGTTATTTATAGCGATGCAGCACAGTATAGTACCTGTGTAGGGGTGCCTGTTGCTCCGTTGGTAATAGGGCGTCAGAACGACACAACCGTAACCGACGACAATACCGGAAATAGTAGCGGTAATGGCAACCGCTATTGCGAGAATGGCGAAATAATAGAATTTAAGCCGTTGCTTAACAATGTTTCGCCGCGTGCGGCCAGCTATGTTGTAAGTACTTTTGAAGACCTGGACGCAAATGCATATATAGATATATGGAACGGCCATAGCGGAGTATCGGGCATGGTGAACAACAGGGGTTTCTGGAATTTTACCACGGGGCCGCAGACTATTGCATCAGGTCAGGCAGATGTGACGCCGCAACACAATTTTGTGTTCGGATACTACAAAACAGCGCCATCTGATAATCTGCAATTGTATAATGTTATTACTGCCGGCATACGGCCTATGTTGGGCGTGAATGGACGTTTAGCTCCATTCCGTTGGGCAGTACCGTTTGAGTTTAATTCTACCCATGTAGGGGTCGGCAAGGTGACTGCAAATACAGAAGTTGTAATAGCGCCCAATCCCACAACAGGACATATTACCATAACGCTGCCTTACCAAACGGGTAAGTGTGTGATTACCGATGTTACCGGTAGGGTAGTATTGACCAAAAACTTTACTGGTACTGTAATAGATATGGACGTTGCTACCGCCGTTGGCGTATACATTGCCCATATTACCAATACCGCCACAGGCGCTACAGTAGCAAAGAAGTTTGTGGTGCAGTAACGATCTGTTAGTTGAGTAAGAGAATGGCTGTTGCAGATAGTACTGCGGCAGCCATTATTTTTTTGCAAGATTGTCCAGATAATCCAATATGTCGCTGTCTATAGCTGGGTTGAACTTGCGGGCAAATAGCGCAGGTGAAGCAGCGAGGGTATGGGCGTCGGCCATAGTGAGTACTTTAGGGTTAGCTTTTCCTTCGCTCCAGTCTATATGGCGTAGGTTATCGTTCACCATTTCTTTGCGATGGGGGCTATTGTGCAATATGGTTTGGAAAAACATTTCATCGGGCGCCCAGGTAAGTTTGAAAAAGCTAACGTAGTGGGCGTTTTTTTGTACAAAATCGAGGATATACTGCACATGCAGGCTCGAAATGGTAAACCACTGCGAACGGCCCACAGGCGTCATACCCGCCGGAAATTTGCGCGTAGGGAGTAGTTTATTCATCAATGCTTCTGCATGAAAACGACCCGGGAAATTGAGGTACGACAAATGGTATTTTGTATACCGCGTTATGGCCTCCTGCCATTCGGTGGTTACATCCAGCGTATGCATGAAGGCTCGGCCGGGGGTAGCGCTCAGTTGTTTATGTATATAGTCTATACTCTTGATAGGGTAGTCTTGGCCGCTAAGCAGATTGATGTAGTCGTAATTGCCGCCAGCCATAATTTCTGTTAGTCCGTTCAGCGTTGCCTGCACTATAGTGTAGTCGCCCCAGGCTACTTTCACTCTGTTTTGTATAAATAGTACCCTTCCTTCCTTTGCCAGACTTGCAAACGGCGCCATATCTGTTTTTAAGTCAAGGTGTACATACACATATCCATCCGGATGCGCAATACGGTTGATTAGCCTGCGCAATTGTTCTGGATTAGCATGCGTAAGAATAAGATGGGCAATTTTCATTTGGCTCAGGTAGTATTGAATCTTTGGGCAAATTAGTTATATACACACTGTAAAACAAATGTACCCACTAAAATAACGAAACCCGTTTCTAAAAGAAACGGGCTTCATTAACCAAAAAGGTATTTATGTATTTATTTCATAATCACCAGTTTCTGAGTTTGTGTGGCTCCGTTTTGGTTGAGCGTTACAAAGTAGATGCCGGCTGAAAGCTGTGCAACATCCATAGACACAGTGTGTGCGCCTTTTTGAACAGCTATTTGTTTTACAATCATTTGCTTGCCGGTTACATCGCTAACTTTAATTATAGCGCTGCCGCCGTTTTCGCTGGTAAACACAGCATTGAACGACTGATTTGCCGGGTTGGGGTAAACGGTAAAGCCGCTGCCTGCGCCAATGGCTACATTGCTAACTGCCGATGGAGGCGGAGCCACAGAGCCAAGCGTATTGATAGTAGTGTTGGTTAGCACCGGAGCGTTGTAGTCGAAGTAGATAGATGCGCGGTTTTTGAATTGTGCGCCGATGGGTAAGCCGCTCTTGGTTTTGATGGTGTAGGTAAACATACCATTGCTGGCAATGGGTTCGTTCATTTCGGCAGGCAGGTTGATGTTAGGGAACGAGAATTTTGCTACTTTTCTTGTGCCTTTCTGCTCTACAGTAACGCGGCCATTGTGCGACATATAAACCGGCATAAGCGTTGTCCAATCCAGATTGTCATCCAGCGTATCCAGCACATAAATGTTCTCTGCCTGATAAGTGCCGGTGTTTTGGAAATGCACCATGTATTCCAGTACAGAGTCGGTATAGCTTATCAAACCAAGCGGACCAGTACCTTTTGGATTAACTTCTTTGAAATTTGGATCGTAGGAGCCAATAGTAGTAGTAGTGAAGTAATTAACGTTGTTCCATGGAGAATAGTCGCCCAACCAGTTGTCCATAGGGCCTTTGTAAGACACAGAATCTCTAACTACTACATTTACGCCCAACGGAATGTCTGTAGGTACAAAGTAGTTTTCAAGGAAACGTGCAGAGCCGCCCGGAGTAAGCGTCGGGAAACGTGTGCCTGAATTGTAATAGAATAATGAGCCGGCGAAAACAGTAGATGGCATAAACGCTGGAGCTAACAGTTGGCCGTCGCTTTTGTAGCTGGCAAATATGCTGTCCTCTGGTATAGTGCCATTATTTGTAATGATAGTGACTGTTGAATAGTCGTGGCCCGGCACCGGTGCGCTGTGAAGATAATCCCAGGTAGCAATGTGCATATCGTGTATGGTGTCCATGCTGTTAGCAAAGTCTACATTCAATACGCAGCCTGCGCTTGGCAAAGAGGTAACGACTACATTATTGATTTGGCAGGGAGCCAGCGGATAGAACGCCTTAACAGTTTCTGTAACTGTATAGGTGCCTGCAGGTACGAGGTAAGAATAAGCACCAGAAGCGTCGGTATAGGTGAAGCCGCGACCGCTGATGCGGATCTGGATATGCGGTATGCCGTTTTCTCCCGGATCTTGAATACAGTTGTTGTTAGTGTCGTTGAACACAATACCGCGTATTGTGCAGTAGCAATCAGAAGCCGTATCGTAGCCTACTACAGCAGTGTTGCCGGCGCGGCAACCAGCCGCATCGGTAACCACAACATTGTACCAGCCAGAAGGTATGCCGCTAAGTACGCTTGTGCTGCCGCCGCCTGTCCAACTATATGTGTAGGGCGCTGTGCCGCCAGAAGGCGTAGCGCGCAAGCTTGCGTCGGCATTGAAAATACACGTTGCGGGCGTAGATGAAAGACCCACGCTCATAGGTGAATAAGCGTCGAGGAAGATAGACTTGGTGATAACGCATCCTAAAGCGTCTCTTACGTTTACAGAATAGGCGCCGGTAGGGATACTTGATAATACGCTACCTGTGCCGCCTGTGCTCCATGTGTATGTGTATGGAGACACGCCGCCTGATGGAGAAATAGACAAACGGCCTGTAGACGTAAGACACAATGGGTTTACAGCGCTAAAATCGGCAGTGATAACAGATACAGGCGGTACGGTGGCGGAACCACTGTATACGCAACCTGTAGCGTCTGTGATAGAAAATGGATACTCGCCGGGAGGCAAAGCTGAGGCAGTAGCTCCGGTTTGTACAGGGTATGTGTGCCAGGTAATGGTGTATGGACCAACGCCGCCTATAGGGCTAACTGTAGCCGAACCGGTAGGGCCAGTGCACAAGCTGGGCGTTGTGGTGTAGGTAACAGTAATAGGCGTTGTTGCGCCCACTATAGCGCTGCCATTGCCTATGCAGCCATTAGCGTCGGTAGCTACTACGCTGTAATAGCCGGCAGGTATGCCTGTTTGGTTGGCTGTGGTGGCGCCGTTGCTCCATACAAATGAATATGGAGGCATACCGCCCGATCCGAAAGCTGCAAGCGATCCGTCGGATGCTGTGCATGTTGCCGGCGTAGGCGTAACGGGAGCCGTGATAGCAATAGCCTGATCTACAAAACCTACGCCCGTGCCATGGCAGCCCAATGCGTCGGTAACTGTAGCCCTGTAGAAATCGGTAACAAGACCTGATATAGATGGCGTGGTAGCGCCTGTGCTCCAGCGATAGCTGAGCGGCAATACGCCGCCGCCCGAAACGCTCACTGTGGCCGAACCGTTGGTGCAGTTTGCAGTAGTGGTGCTTACAGATATAGAGAATGCAGGATAAGATACCAACTCAACATAGTTAGGATCTACTTCAGAACCGTATACGCAACCAGCTGCATCGGTAATGCGAACGCCATAATCGCCTTCGGGCACGTATATTCTGGAGCCAGTGCCCACAACTGCGAGCGTAGACATATTATACCACTGCGAGGTGTATGGAGGGGTGCCGCCAGTGATGGTACTGTCTGAAATCTGGCCGGGAGCCGGACAAACTGCAGGATAAGACCACAGAAAATAACTGATAGGATGCGCGCCGCCAAACGATGAAACCGAATCTGATACGCCATAAACGTCGGTTGCGGTAACCGTAACCGGTCCGCCGGAATACGACGTAAGCGCATCAGTAAGTCCGGAAACGCCTGTATGTATGATAGATCTGGCTGTTGAGCCAAATGTTCTCCAGGTAACTGTTAGCGGCGGCGTAAGCGGCGAAGTAAAGGTGGCATTCAGCACCCCGTCGTTGTTGCAGGGCGGGGTAGATACGGAAAAGGTAGCCTGCGCATGCGCCGAAACAGCCGCCGAAGCCAGAAATAAGGAGAAGAGTATCTTTTTCATACAAATTGTTTTATGTCGATTTTATTGACGGCTATTATAATAGTAATGTTTGGGGTTTGTTAAAATAATTACATAGTTGTCCGTTGCCCCAAAAAGCGCGCCAAGTGTTCAATCGTTAAATAGAGGGTAAATATAAGCAAAATCAGATACTGTAGTTATAATTTTCTACTTTATCACTTGCCGCTCACCCGGCATTTTTTCGTTGTTTTCGCGTATGTGCAGCGTGGCAGGCAGTGCGCAGTGCGGCTATTTTGCTGTAGGGCGCTTTACTTCTGTTACCGAGAACATAAGGGCGTACTTATCGGCCATAGCAGCCGCAGCCTTGCCGGGTATGAGTATACTGTTTGTAGCGGCCAGATCAAGATTGTCGGAGAACCATGTTGCGGCATCGGCTGTGAGGATGATGGCGGCGGCATCGCCTTTTTGCAGATGCAAGGGCGAGGGTAGTGCCAAACGCACGGTGCGGGCTGTATTGTATGGCGGCATATACCCGCCTATATGAAACTCGAATGCGTGGTGCACGGTTTTGCACACTGGCGAGCGACCTTCTATTTTGGCCATAATGTATCCGGTATTCCATGCCCAGTACATCCCCTTAGCCGGATCCAGTTCGCCGCTGTTGGCTCCATTGGTGTTATCGGCGCTGTCTACACCCAATACAAACGATAGCTGACTGTAGTCGCCCGGCGGTACGTTCAGCGTTATTCGGGTTGTGGCGGTGTCTTCTGCATCTATCAGTTTGTCGGCGGTTTTGCTGTTATTACCAAGGCTAATATGCGTCATGTAAAACCGGAACGCATCTATAAAAGCAGAATCTCCGTGCGGTGTGGTGTAGCATTTGTCGGCAATGCGCAGCGGCTCTTTGCCATATACCGGCTTTACCTGAATGGTAACGGTAGCCTGCGCCCGCAACGGCGCCGGGCTATACAGCCAGCAAAAAGAAAAAGCCAATAGTATGCGTAACGCATTTTGCATCATAGTTCAAATGTTGTGGGTTAGTTTCTGTCTGGCGGCGGTCTTCTGTCGCCGGGCGGCGGACCGTCGGGGCGTTCATTGTCGCCCTCATTATGCGGCGGTCTGCCGCCATGGTCGTTGTCTGGACCGGGATGCGGCGGTTTGTTTCGGTTCATGTTTCGCAACACTTCGCCTATTATACGGTCGAATTGTTCTTTTTGCGCATCTGTGCACAGCTTGCGCACCTGCTCAAAATGTTGGTAAGTGGTCTGTTCTATCTGTTGCTGATTAATACCAATACGCACATACAAGCTATCAGGCGATGCCGCCGGCTTTCCGAGTTGCGCAAAGAGCTGATCGCGCAGGTCGCGGCCTTCGCGGCGCAGGCGCTGCATAGCGTCGCGGTGGGCAGTAATCAGCTCTTCGTATTGTTTTGTCTGAGCATCAGAAAAGCCAACTTCTTTTATCAGTAAATCGCGCGGTCTGTTGTTGCGTTCGCCCTCGCCGCCGCCGCGTGGAGGCGCAAACCATACCAGTATTATAAGCGCAGCATTGCACAACAACAACAGTATTGTCGCCCATTGCCATATACGCAGTTGCTTACGATCGTCCATTTGTTAGTAGTTGTAAAGGGTTGACGCTGAGTTAATGTCTAAGGCTATATAGCTGCTGGTCTGTTCGGCAGGCGCTGTTTGTCGTTTTTTTGTTGTTGCATATAGCGCCGAGCTAATGTTTACCGCCAGTAGCACAATAGCTGCCGCAGCCCATGTTTTTATCGGGAGGTTGGTAGTACCTTTTGCAGGAGTGGCAGTAGCGTTGCGCATTACCCGGGCATACAGATCGCCCGAGGGCGTTGCCCGCTTCATGCCCTTTATGCTTTCCAGTGCATCGTCAATCCACACTTCTTTGTTGGTGTCTTGTTCCATCGCTTTATTAGACGTTATTTATTCTTTTTTCCTTCGCGTATATCGTACTCAGTTTTTTTCTCAATCCAGCCTTTGCGCGCTGCAGCAAACTTTCTACCGCTTTCAGCGAAATGCCCATTATCTCGGCCACTTCCTTTTGTGGCAGTTCTTCTACGTGCGCCAGCACAAACACAGTTTTCTGATTTTCGGGTAGGGTATTGATGGCGGCAAACAGCGCGGCGGCCTGTTCTTTGCGCTCCAGCAGTATGCCGGGATGGTCGAAGGTAGGCTGCGCCTCCAGCGCTTCTTTGGTATCGCCGCCAAACATTCGGCCCAACAGACTTTGCCGTTTTTGTCGGCTTGCCGCCCTCAGGTGGTCAAGGCTTTTATTGACAGTGATCCGGTATATCCAGGTACTCACCGACGATTTTTCGTTGAACGACAATATAGAGCGGTACACAGTAACAAACACCTCCTGTGCAATATCCTCGGCGGCGCCATGATCTTGCACAAGACTTATTGCGGTGTTAAACACTTTATCCTGGTAGAGATCTACCAGTTGTTTAAATGCCGCCTGATCGCCTGCCCTGAGGGCCGAAATGAGTTGGGGTGTTACCAATGTGTTTGTCTTGAGCGCCTGATGCGCAAATGGTGGCGGTAAATTAGTTACTTTTTTACTTCATCGGGTGCAAACACCGTTTCGGGTACGGGTTTGTTGATTTCTATTTTTGAGTACACCACATCGCCGCCCATCATGCCCGACACGGTATGCGGCATAACCACACCCTCTGGCAGCTTTTTAAAATTGCTATAGTTTACCGCCATTTCCTGATCGCCGTCGGGTGTTTTTATGGTAGCCACTGTGCGTACCAGGTAGTAGCTGGCGGCATCTATGTAGGCAGTTTGCACATTTTGGTAGCGGTCGGTGAGTTTTAGTTTATGGCACACCGCTTTGTTTACGGTGTCTTTACCCAGATATTCCACTATGCCCATGGCGGCGGTATCGGCCAGATAGGCGTTTTTGATATTTAGTTTTCCTTGCGAGCCTGCAACCTGATCTTCAGGCAGCGGCGTTACCTGCTCCATGCCGGGCTGGAAAGGCATATACACCCAGCCGTCTTTGTTGGTGAGTATACTATAGCCCTTCATACCCATAGCGCTGATATCTACCCGCAAACCCTTGCCCTGCACCTGCGTTTGGGTAAACTGTATTTCGGCGCCCTGCACGCTCATACTGCCGGTCATTTTCAGGGTATTCACTTTTTCCCAGTTTTTACCGCCGCCTATAGCGTTTATGTGCTTCTGCACCACATCGGCCGCCGACTGCGCATGCGCCGCCATAGCGCTACACAAAAGCAACAACCCCACTATGCACCTTTTTAGTATTTGCATTACTGTTTTGTTTAAACCGGCAATTTAAGGGAAATAGAATATGGGGCGGGAGTTTTTTTGTGTGGGGTATGAATAACAGAATTAAGGTGATGATACAAATACCTGTATGCTAACGTGTTATGGTCGCTTTGTGAAACTCAAAATCAAGTGTTTTCTGGAAACCAAACTTTACTTTTATATCCGATTCATCCGTACAAATATAGTTGCGCTGCATGTTTTCCTGAAAATGAAATATAGTATACAATCCAGTCGTGCCATAAGTGTATTTGGTGCAAATGATATTTTGGCCGCATGCGAATCAGATTGATAGCCTACCGATGTTTAGCATCTTGTTTACTATACTGACAACATAAAAGTACTGTTACTTATTGCTAATGAATAATGCGCTATTGTTGTTGTTTAACAGGCGTTTATTGTGCGCCTCGCCCGTTTGTAAAAGCTTTGTAGGCGTTAGGTTGCGCCTATCCTTTGCATCCGTTATCTCTAATTGGTTATTGTTCGGTTTTTAGCTCCACAAAAAAGGTCGTCCCCTTTCCTTCTTCCGACTCAAACCAAATTCTACCGCCATGTAGCTCTACAATCTGTTTGCAAATAGAAAGACCGAGTCCGAAAGACTGTTCACCGGAGGTGCCCGCCTTACCAGCAATAGACGAATTTTTAAATAGCTCATTTTTCAACCCCGCCGGTATGCCTACTCCCTTATCGCTCACACAAAACACACACACGCTACCCTTATTTTCTAATGATATTTCTATTTCCTTACCTGTGTAGCTAAACTTTATGGCATTAATAATCAGATTATTAATCACGCGCCACATTTTTTCTCGGTCGGCCATAATGGTTGCCGGCTCGGTGCGCAACAATAGTTTTTGTTGTTTCTCTGTTGCTCTAAACTGCATTAGCCCTACGCTATAACCAATGAGTTCATCCAATCTAAGTTTTTCGAGTTCCATTACCGGCTGCGTCGTCAGTATTTCGGCAATCAACTTCAGTGCGTTTTCACCAGAGAACAGCAACATCTTAAACATCTCTTTTTGGCTGTCATTATAATCGCCTATACTCAAAACATTAGTTAGACCTACCATAGCCGCTATTGGGCTTCTCAGATCGTGAGCTATTACCTTCATCATTCTGGCGGATCCTTGTTGGCTTTGCTCCAGCGCCGATAGCGTGTTTTGCATCGCTATATTGTGTGCCCCTATTTTTTTATTGAGCTCGGTTTGTTCGTTCAGATTTTTTTTAGATAGCCGGTAATTGCGCCAAAGCAGATATAAAATTATGACAGCCATTACCGACAGTAGCGCCGAAAAAATTAGCAGGCGTTCGCCATAGTATTTAGCTTTCTTGAGCGTTGCTACTTGCCCCGACTGGCGCAAATAATCGAAAGTTTTGTTGAAGTCGGCTCCGGGCAACTCTTTTCGTGCGGCATCCGAGGCTTCTTTTTGCTTTATGTAGCTTTTGTAATATTTAAACGCTTGTTGCACATCGCCAACGGTATCGTAGTACTCTGATGCAAGGTTTAGCCATGCCAATTCTTCCATATTGGAAAGTGAATCGAGCAATCGCCGGCTGTTGCACAATACCTTATACGCTTCTTCTTGGCGCCCTTGTTTTATGTATACCCGAGCAAGCTTAATTAATGAAATGCGTCCGCTCTCATTCAATTGCCCATGAATTGTGTTGGTCTCTATATCTTCTTTCAATAATAACTCAGCCTCATCAAGTTTGCCAATCTTAAAATATACGGTTCCGAGATTGCCTTTTACAATCGCGCTGCAAATCTGTATCTCAGCTTTTTTGTCGGGATATTTGTAACCGTATTTTGCAATAAAATCGAGCGCTTTTTTGTAGTAGACGATGGCACTGTCATACTTTCTTAAATGGTAATAGCAAAGGCCTATGTTATCTAAACAGCCTTGCCGCTCAACAAAAGCCCATTGATAATTGTCATCTTTACAATAATTTGCCTGCCCATATTCATCCTGATAATACTGAATTGCCTGACTGTATTTACCTTGCCTGTAAGATACAGACGCTAGGTTTTGACTATACCATACAAATGAGCAAGTATCTAAGTAGTCTTGCACAAACTGCATACCTATAAAAAATTGCGCATACGCTTGATCATATTGATTTAACTCGAAGAGCAACTGACCTTTAAAAAAAATGGCATTGGCATATTGGTTTTTGTATTTTTCCTGCTCAGCGCTAATAAAGTCTATAGCGGTGTCTATGTTTACTAACGCTCTGTGATAGTCGCGCTCTGCAAAGTAAATATCCGACCGCACTTTATATTTTTTATACAAATCCAGCTCATTGGGGTCGGCTACGAAACGCCAAGCAGAATCGGCAAATGATAAAACATCTACTGACGGCTGGCTCAGATACTTTGAATATACCAATTGGCTTACGCTGTCTAAATATTTTGAATTGTCGGTACTCTTGGGAGATGTATGGCAGGAGGAGAATACGGCCATGGTAATTAGCACAAATGAAAATAAAAGCGACTTGCACCAATTACTGAATTGAAACATGAAATATGTTGCTGCTATCGTTAACAAGCATGTAAAGTTACGGATTGCTGAATTGTGCAACGTGAAATTAGTAGAATAATAACGATATATGTATGCGTAAAATCAAATGGCGTTGACGTATGGCGATAATTTATTTTGTGAAGCGCAGTTATAGTATAAGATGACCTAATAATTTGGGTCCAGAAATTCGTTACTAATTCATCACGCAGCAAACTTCCTGAATGCATCAAGGTCTATTTGCGCCTGATAGGTCTTTTGCGACAAATCGTTGATCTGGCGTTCCAGTAGCGCTGAGCGGTTGCTGATGGTGTGCTTTATGTAGTTGAGCGACTGATATTCTTTGCGAATGGCGTTTTCCAGATTGGCTTTTACTATGGTTATGTCGGCGTTTACCTTTTGCTGCGCCGCCGCTATAGCTGCGTTGTCGGGCACATACACAAAGCCAGACGCCATTTGGCGTTGCCAGCTTTGCAGCATCTGCATGTTTTTGGGGCCTATGCCGGGGGCTTTTATCGATTGCAGTTTGTTGATATCGGCGGCGGTGGCTATGCCCTGCGCCAGTAACGCCGTTTTGCGCGCAGGCCCTACCGATGGTATGGTGTAGTCGGCAAGCGGGAACAGGTTGAGGTAGTGGTGTAGTTGCTCGTTATACAGGCGTTCTTCCTCGTTTTTGCGCATCTGCTCCAGTTCTATAGGCAGATTTCTAAAATCGAATACCAGCTTTTGCAGGGTTTGCAGGCATTTATTGTACACCTCCAGATCTTTTGGTTCGTCGTATTCGCGGATGGCTACATTTAGTTTTTGCCGCATATACAGGTGTTCCATGTCTTTGCGGTGCAATTCGGCCAGTATGTTTTTCTTCCATGGCGAATGGCGTTGAAAAAACCAGATGAGTACTGCCGCTATAGGAATAGCCACAAGATTTAACCAAGCCAGCAGCAGTCCTAAAACGGCTACAGTAGCGGTGGCGCTGTTTATCTTAGATTTATACCTGCGGAATTCGGCAGCCGGCTGCACCGGAAATAAGGCGGAAAATGTGTGCTGTCCGTTCCATTTTTTTAACTCCAGTCGCTCTACACGAAAGCCGTTTACAAAGCTATCCATGTCGCCCAGCGCTGCGGTAGCCTGTATGTAGCTGTCGTCGAGAAAGTAGAGGATGCCGCGTTTTTTTTTGAAATAACACCACGGACACTCTTTGATCTGAGCAGGGTAGGTATGTATTTTAGATTCGCCGCAAGTAATGATATTGGCCAGTTGTCCGTCCAGCTCGCGGATCCACTCTATGGGCGTAGGGCGCTGGTCGGTTTCAAAGGCTCGGTGAAACAGTTCCACCAGCGGTTCGGCAAGGTTGGTTATGTCGAAGCTGTCGTTTGGCGGCATCAGCCTTTTTTTCTTGTTGGTGAGCGAGTAGGCAAATTCGCGATTGCGAATGGCTGTTTCCTCATCTATGTCTGCCGCTGTTCTGTTTTTGCCTGCAAACGGATGCCTGCCCAGAAATAGTAGTTGAAATATAAGTACCGCCAGCGAAAAGCTATCGGTATTTACCGAGCGCAGCACATTGGTAAATGTGCCCGCTTCCAGCAGCTCGGGTGGGGTGTAGCGGGGCACGCCCACCTCGCAATAATAGTGGTCGTCGCCCTTTACCTGAAAAGAATCGCAGTCTATAAATGCCACTAATCCGGTACTGCTTATCAATATATTGCCCTCGTTGACATCGCCCACCACCAAGCCTGCCTCGTGTAGCTTGTAAAACGCCGTAGCCAGATTGCGGGCTACATGCGCCAGAAAATGATAGCCCTTGTCGGGAAACATTTTTTTGCGATCCATGGGGCTGAAAATCATGTGCAGCGGCACATAACCCTGCAGTTTTTTCATTACAAAGCCCACTATTGCGCCGTTTTGTTTTACAAGGTCTGTAGGCCATGCGGCATAGCTTTCCAGCGTAGGCGTGCGCATGCCTACCATATGGCGCAGCTTGTCGGTTTTCTCCTCGGTTAGCGGCTCGGTATATAGCTTCACTACAAAGCCATAGTGGCTTTGCAGCTCATACACGGCGCCTTCGCCGCCCCTGCCCACTTCGCGGCCGGTAGTGTATGCTATATCATTGAGTCCGGTTAGCGTCATTGTGTTATTCTTGTAGCCAGAAACAGCGTTTTATCGTCGTCGGTGCGTTCGTTTATTTTTGGGCTGTCTAGGTATTCTTCCAGTTTGCGGTTCAGTATGCCGACTTTCTCGTTGTCGGTAGCCAGTTTCAGAAACCGGAACAGATCGGCAAAAAACGGCTGGTGCGCGCTGTAGCCTTCCATGTTCAGCGCCAGCATTTGCAGGCCGTCGGTAAACAGCGCCACCTCGCCTACTGCCTCATCCAGCAGCAGCACATTCAGGTGGCTAAACCCGGCATCGTCTATCACAAAGGCGGTCGAGTTTTGGTATTCGCCATTGTGGGGCCACCATACGGCAGTGTAAAAGCCGCTGCCGTCGTTGCGCACTATTGCGCCGTCGCCTATCTGAAAAAAAGCGGCGCGGTTTTTTGCAATCAGGCAGCCCAGCATAGTGCACGAATATTCGTTTGCCTGTACGCCCTGCTCTTGCGCCTGTAGCTCCAGCCCGGCATATATGGTTTCTGCTATTGCATATAGGTCGGCTTCGGTAATAGCCTCGGGGTGGGCGGCTATTTTAGTCAGTTCATCTACCGCCGTAGCAACCGTGTAAGCCGCCGCGGCAGCAGCATACAGCGCGCTGCCAGCCCCATCGCTTATGCAGCACAAAAGCACGTCGTCGCCATTGGCATCTGCGGTTGTAGTATACCTGATGGCGTCGTCGCAGACCTTGCCGCCCGAAGTATGCGACGTGCCTGCCACACTACAGCCTATTGCGCTCCACATCATAGTTCAGACCAACCGCTGGGAGGTAATAAATTGACGGCAGTACCCGGGTTCTTGCTCGATACCATTTTCATAGATGCCGACAGCCACATGAAGAACTCGCGAAACATAAGTCCTTTCAGCTTTAGGGGCGCGCGCACCGATATTTGTTTCAGCGCATCCATATTGGCGCCCTCTATGCCTATAGCAAAAAATGCAAACGATTTATTGTTTTCGCCATCGCGCACGCCCATGGCGGCTTTAGTCCAGTCGTCGGTGGGGGCGCCATCGGTTATCAGTATTATCCAGGGCTTGTAGTAGGCAATGCCGTGGTCTTTATATTCTTTTTTTCTGCGTTTCACCATGTCTATGGCGGTGGTTACGGCAGCGCCTATAGGCGTATCGCCATTAGCGTCCAGCTCGCGCG
Organism: uncultured Flavipsychrobacter sp.; assembly: GCA_964561325.1. Classification (GTDB taxonomy): domain Bacteria; phylum Bacteroidota; class Bacteroidia; order Chitinophagales; family Chitinophagaceae; genus Nemorincola. The sequence continues at coordinate 979 of CAZLPE010000032.1, read as the reverse complement.
GGTGAAAATTGGGTACGGTATGGAAATCAGATTCAACGCTTACCGGTCCAAAAGTAACCACTGCCACCTCTACGCGCTTAGTAGCCAACGGGTCGGACAGCAATTCCTGACGGAAGGTTTTTACGCCCTCGTTGAGCTGCATAATAGGCAGCCCGCCCATAGAGCCCGAAGTATCGAGCAGCAGTACACAGGGGCAGCGCGGCTCCGGATTGTCGGCAAAGTTATCGCTGCCGAAAGGTATCTGTTCAAATGAAATATACTCGTCCATGATGCGAAAAATTATGCCAGAAAATAATCTATAAAATTAGCCAGTTTGCGGCTACCTGCAAAGGTCGGTATAAAGGGTTGTTACTTGGGTGTGGATAGTGGGATTTTAGGGATAGTTTAGGATGGGGGGAGTTATATTGATTCTTTATAAATTCGGGGGAAGCAATAACGGGAAACTGTGTTTTTGTGTTAGGAATAATTCGATATATTGAGATTTGACAACTTTCTAAAAAGTTGTCAAATCTGCGCACACGCGTACCTACCGCTGGTATCGCAGAGTCCCATGCGAAGTGAAGTGAAGAACGGATAGGAAAAAGTATACAAAATATTAATGAGTTTATTGTCGTTTGGCGCGAGAGTACCGAAGGAACTCTCGCACCAGAAGGTGAATTATAATCGGAAATTGTGTTTTTGTGTTAGGAATAATTCGATATATTGAGATTTGACAACTTTCTAAAA
>CAZLPE010000032.1:0-153 GCA_964561325.1 uncultured Flavipsychrobacter sp. | reverse complement strand
AGTTGTCAAATCTGCGCACACGCGTACCTACCGCTGGTATCGCAGAGTCCCATGCAAAGCGAAGTGAAGCACGGATAGGAAAATATATACAAAATGTTGGGTTAATGGACATTTATGGTGTTAAAATCCCTTGAAACCCATACTGGTATTAGC
>CAZLPE010000031.1:7472-33828 GCA_964561325.1 uncultured Flavipsychrobacter sp. | reverse complement strand
TAAAGTGTTTTTAGTACATCAAGAACTACTTGAGGGTCAAGTTCGTAATACATTGGTAATCTTACTAAACAGTCTGTGTAGCGATCGGTTTCTGGCAATTCGCGGCCATCGTGCTTATCTGCATAGTAGGGGCTTTTATGCAAGCTTAAGTAGTGAAACACTGCATATATTTGACTCGACTTAAGCAAGGCAATAATTTTGTTTCTGTCCTCCAGGCTATTGCAAATCAGGTAATACATATGTGCATTATTGGTAGCAAAATCTGGTATTACCGGCAAACTGAAAAGCCCCTTGTCTGCAAGCGGTTTTAGACCTTCATTATAGGCATTCCATATTTCTTTACGGCGCGCCTGAATGTCTTCCAGATTCTCCAGCTGCGCATAAAGGAAAGCGGCAATCATATCGGAGGGTAAAAATGAACTACCAATATCTACCCAGCCGTATTTGTCTACTTCGCCGCGAAAAAATTTACTACGATTTGTGCCTTTTTCACGGATTATCTCAGCGCGTTCAAAAAAGCGCTCGTCATTAATTACCAGCATGCCGCCCTCGCCAGACATGATATTTTTGGTCTCGTGAAAAGAGAATGCCGCCATATGCCCTATAGACCCAAGCGGACGCCTAACGCCGTCTCTGCCTGTATAATAGCTATCTATTGCCTGTGCCGCATCTTCTATAACATACAGATTGTACTTATTCGCCAGATCCATTATTTTGTCCATATCGCAGGCTATGCCCGCATAATGTACCGGAACTATTGCTTTTGTACGCTCAGTAATCAAACCTTCAATTTTGTCTTCATCTATGCCGGGATGATCGGTACGACTGTCGCAAAACACAATCTTTGCTCCGCGCAATACAAATGCATTAGAAGTAGATACAAATGTATATGATGGCATTATTACCTCATCGCCGGGCTGAATGTTGATGAGTATTGCAGCCATTTCCAGCGCATCGGTACAAGATGTGGTGAGCAGGCATTTCTTGAAGCCAAATCTGTTCTCGAAAAACGAATGACTTTTCTTGGTAAATACGCCATCGCCGGATATTTTTCCGCCGGATACGGCTTCTTTAATATAATCTGTTTCCTTGCCGGTGAGGTATGGTTTGTTAAAAGGGATCATTGTTAGTTACTGCTTTTTATAAGTTTTGCCGGTACGCCTACATAAAGACCCGGACTGTTTAAATTATTGATTACAACTGCACCGCCCCCGGTTTGCACCCTGTCTGTAAGGGTGATGTTATCGATTAGGGTACAATTGATGCCAATATTACAACATTCGCCAACAATCACAAAACCCGCTATAGCTACGCGCGGCGATAAAAAGGTATGAGCCATGATAGTACTGTCGTGCGCAATGGTGGCAGAAGTATTAAGGAATACATTATCGTGCAATACAACATTATTGTCGAGCGTACACCCCGGCAGCACAACAACACCATCGCCAATAGTGCACGATAGCGCTACATAAGCATTGGAATGTATTACTCTACCCAACGGAATTTTTCCTTTCAGGTCTTCAAATACCTTTTTGCGGAAACTGAAGTGCTTATAGCCGATGGCTACAATAATTTCATCAAAAACGCCGTCTGCGTAGGCTTGCTCTATTTCAGTCAGCTTACCAATAACTCGCGCAACGCCCTTTTGTTCGCCTAAAGTGGCAAAATCATCAAAATAACCCGCTACTTCATAATGATTGTCGGTAACCGCGTGATACGCAATTAATTGCCCAAGATCGCCGGATCCTATAATCGCCAGTTTTTTCATCAGTCGATATTTGTAGTTTCTTTTACCGAATATAACGGTCTGTGCTTAGTTTCCTTGTATACACGTCCAATATACATAGCTGCGATACCAATAAAAAAAATCTGTAACCCGGTAGCTATGATGATAACTGATATAATAGACAGCCAACCTGCCTGAAAATTAAGTAAAAACAGCTTGGCAAAAGCAAGCGCCACAATGCCCAGCAAGCCAAAACTTGTGAGCCCCACACCCATACGAACAGCTATTTTTAGGGGCGTCTCGGAAAAATCGAATATTGCATCGAATGCAAGATTCATTTTCCTTTTGAAGTTGAACTTTGATACGCCCGAAAAACGTTCACGTTGGTCAATTACCAACTGCGAACTTTTTAGCCCTATATGCATGAATATACCCTCGATGAACCGGTTCTGTTCTTTGTACTGAATAAACATGTCGGCGAATTTCCGATTGAACATGCGCATAACTGCAAGTCCCTTTGGTATTTCAAGTCCGGTGAATCTGCGCAGTACGCCCCAGAAAATGCCTGAGTATATTTTATTTATAAAGTTGTCCTTTTTTTCGCGTCTTATGCCGTATACCACATCATAACCTTTTGCCATTTCTTCCAGAAAACGCGGAATCTCTACCGGAGGATCTTGCAAATCAGGATCCATATATATCATATGGCTGCCAGTAGCATAGTTTATACCGGCTGTTACTGCGGCTTGCTTACCATGGTTGTACGACAGTTCTACCAGCTTAATCTTTTTATTTGTAGCTGCTTCTTCTTTAATAATGTCCGTAGTTTTATCCTTGCTGCCGTCGTCTATAAACACATATTCGTAGTCTATATCCTGTTTATCCAGCACTTCTTTGGTTTCTTTCAGAAATTGCCTGATACAGTCTTCTTCATAATAAACGGGTACTACCAATGAAAGCTTTATTTTTTCCATATTGGCATTTAGTTATAAATTTCAGACAATTGATGAAAAGAAGTAATCCTGTTGGGATAATTAGGGTAGCAGCCCACACGATCTATAAGCCATGCATTCATACCAACTTTTAAAGCGGGTTCCATATCCAGCTTCAGCGAGTCGCCCACATACAATATGTTTTCCGGCGCTAAACCTACAGCATCTATTGCCTTTTTATAAAAGTCGAGCGATGGTTTAGCGCATTTCATTTCCTCTGATGTAATAACCGAGGTAAACACACCAGGGAACATATTGCTTATTTTTTCAGCAAGCGTAGTGTTGAAATTAGACAATATACCTTTAGGCAGGGTTGTATCTGCTAACACTACTGTGTCGTCAAAAACCTCCCATGGTAAATAGGTGCATGCATTGAATATATCATCGAGCAGCGTATTGGTGGGGATTATTCCCAACGAATACAACAATTCAGCATTGAAGTTTTTGTAAAAGTCGGCCGAAGTGCGGTCCGGAAAAAACAAGACTTCGCTGATCAGTTTGTGGCGTTGCTGCAATGTTGGAATATCTACCTGAATATGATGCATTTCGAGCGCATTCGCCATCTTTGTCCATAGCGTTGGTTTGTGTATCAACGTATTCGCAGCATCGAACAACAGGTATCGAATATCACTCATAAATATAAAATTTATCTTTGTTGTTATTTACTTCATTTCTGGTTATACCCGGATATATTATGTCGTGCAATATTCTTATGGCAGTTCCTTTAATAATTATGGGTTTCTCCGGTGTTATATTATACAAATACTCGTCAATCGTATAGCTTACGTCTTTAAAACCAAACTGTGACCTGATAGAATTTGTGCCAGAAATTCTACAATTCACTTCAAATGGAGTAAAGCCATTTTCATTCACCATGCATTGCAGGTTGCAAGCGCCACGGATAGTGACTTTCTGTATTAGATCGAGCAAATATTTTTTGATATCATCGTCATAGTCAGTTACAACCTCGCATATATTGGTTGCTCCCGACGACAATTCTCTGTCCATAGTTATTAAGCCATGCAACTCATTATTTTTAGTAACATAAAAAGCTGTGGTAATTTCTTTTCCTTGCAGTAGGGGCTGAACAATATAATCGTCGGAGAAATCCTGTGGTTTTGGCGGGTTGAAGTGCAAGCCGCGAGAGCCTCTGCCTTCCCTTGGTTTTACAATACATTCAGCATATTGCCCAACGTAGTCAGAGGGCAACACGCTTTCAGCGAAGTTCAAACCAAGATCGCGAAATGTAGTATAGGACAAATATTTATCCAGAAATATCTTAGTGGTTTCGGCGGGCGACACAGCTACCGGGGGCAGTTCGCCGGCATTAGCCGCCAGTACATAGGTTTCGTAGTCTGTACTGGGTATTATTAGCGCAATATCATGCTTATTGCAGATATCTTTAACAAAAGGTATGTATGCCGGATTGGTAGAGAATGGCGCTTCATACACCTCATCGCACATATGGTTACCTGCCGATATGCGCGCGGTGTTGATGCCTATAATTTCTATGTTGGGGTAGCTGCATCTGATATTTCTGATAATACCATAACCTACATTGCCGCCAATACCGGTAACTAATATTCTACTCATCAATCATTTCTTTTATTCCATCGGCCAGAGGCACAAATGAACTCATTTTCAATTTATCTAAACTGTATTTATTGTCGTAAACAGATGAAGGGCTGGCGTCTTCGCCTTGGTAGGTTATTTTACAGTTGGCAATTTGTGCGGCTATTGTTTCTGCGACCTCCTTATTTGACACCGATGCAGGGCTTGCCCCTAAATATGCTTCGTTATCTCCTAAAAGAGCTGCATTTATACAAAAGCGCGCTGCATCGCGAACGTGAAGGTAATTCTGTTTTCTTGCACCGTTTCCATAAAGCGTTATTAATTTTTCAGCTTTTGCTTTAGCTACCACTGCTGGAATAAAAGTACGCTTGTTCATCCCCAAGCCGTATAACGATGAAAAGCGAATTATGGAATACTGCCGATGATGTTCTGTTATTAGTTCGCCGGCATACTTTGAACGTCCATAAAGTGTAGTTCCATCACATTTAGATGCTTCGGTTATTGGCAAATCCGCTGAGTTGTCGTAAACAGAAACACTGGAAGCGTATATAATTTTAGAATTGCCAAATTCACGATGGATCAGGTAGGGTAGAGATATGTTTGATGTTAGCAATCGCTCATCCGGTGTGTTATATGCGTTGTAGGGTATAAAAGCAGCTACATTGAACACAAAATTGTAATCAGTGGTCTGAATATTGTTCAAGTCTACAAATTGCTGTATTCCTATTGGCACCTGGTCAGTAGCATTGTTTACCGCTACATCCACTACCCAGTTTCTATCCAGACATTGTTGGGCCAGATTCTTTCCTAAAAAACCATTGGCCCCAATTATTAGTACTTTAGTCATGGATGTTTTAAGTGGTGAATGTACGGTTGGTTTTCAGCAGGGCAAATTTAACTCATTTTAGTAGACTATTTGTTGTTGTTTTTGATAGTGAAACTACTTTTAATCCCTATAAAAACAGCATCAAATGCACATAAAAATACAGAAGGACGCGAAAGCATCCTTCTGTAAGAAAAAATATGATTAATTTACTTATTTAGTTTTAGCAGAAGCGTGTATTTGTTTCTTCTCCTTAATGCGCGCAGATTTACCAGAACGCTCACGAAGATAGAACAACTTAGCGCGACGTACGCGACCAACTTTGTTAAGAACGATAGAATCGATGTTTGGTGAGAACAGCGGGAACAAACGTTCAACGCCAACGCCGTCAGACATTTTACGAACTGTAAATGTTTGGGTATAACCGCGACCCTGACGTTTCAATACATCGCCCTTGAAAGACTGTATACGGTCTTTATTACCTTCGGTAATTTTATAATTCACTGTAATATTATCGCCGGCTTTGAATTTTGGATATTCTTTCTTGCCGGTAAGTTGTTCGTGTACAAAAGCTACTGCTTCCATTAGTTATGAATTTTTTCGGACTGCAAAGGTAACAAAAATTTTATGTTTTACACAAAAAAAATAACTTTTATTATCCGACAGTCGGTTTTTTAAAGAAAAATAGTTAGAAAAATGTTCAATACCCGTTCACAGCTCGCTGTTTTTGCTATTACGGTATATACAAAGGTAGTAAAAATTATTCTTCCAGCAGTCCGGGTCTTCTTTCTGCTGTTCTTTTCAGCGATTGTTCATGCCGCCAATCATCTATCTTTTTAGGATCTCCGCATAGTAATGTATCCGGAACCTCCCATCCTCTAAAGTTTGCGGGTCTGGTATAAACAGGCGGCGCTAATAGCCCATCCTGAAACGAATCGAATAAGGCTGAAGTTTCATCATTAAGCACTCCCGGAATCAATCGGCCAATGGCGTCGACAACTACGGCGGCGGCAAGTTCACCGCCACTCAGCACATAATCGCCTATAGAAATTTCTTTTGTTACAAAATGCGTTCTGATCCGCTCGTCTATTCCTTTATAATGGCCGCAAATGATTATCAGATTGGTCTTCATAGATAACTGATTTGCTGTTTTTTGGTCGAACATCGCTCCGTCTGGCGTCATGAATATTATATCGTCATATGTTCGTTCTTTTTGCAACAATTCTATAGCTATGGCCAATGGCTCTGGCATCATTACCATACCTGCGCCGCCGCCAAATTGGTAATCATCTACCTGACCTTGTTTATATGGCGTAGTGTCGCGCAAATTGTGCGTATATACCTCCAATAGTCCTTTTTCTTGTGCTCTTTTCATAATGGAGTGGCTGAACGGACTTTCAAGCAGCTCGGGTAAAACAGTTATAATATCTATGCGCATTTTCTTAGTTTTAAAAAAGGCTTGTTTTTAGCATGCCCACTTGGGTGGTCGTAGTAATTGATACAATGCTATTCGTTAGATTCCCATATACACTTCAATGAGGCCTTCTGGCAAAACAGTGAAGAGTGTTTTTTTCTTTAAGTCAAGTCGCTCTATCGTTTGCTCTATTAGCGGTATTAAAACTTCCTTTTCCTTGTATATAATACGTGCCAGCCATTGTTTACCCGTTTGCACCACGTCATCTATTGCTCCAATATCGCCATAGTGATTGTCGATTACCTGAAAACCAATCCATAATAACGGCGACTGTGCAGCGTAATCAGACAAAACCTGTTCGTCAACATAAACATGCTTTGTCACTAACTTTTTAGCTGAGTCTACTTTGTCAATTTGTTCCAGATTTATAAGGAACTCCTTTTCGTTGTTCACTTTCACCTGACTTACAAAATAGGGGATAAAACTTCCCTTTTGCATTTCGATATGTAACGGCTGCTCTTTCTTGAGCCATTTGGAATTACCTACTATGTGGGTCATCACTAAGGCGCCATTCAACCCATGTGACGCTACAATTTTTCCTACTCTTATCATGTTCGCTACAAAGTTAGCGGATATAGTCCATTTTTTTAAAAACTAACGTTTTTTGCCAGTGGGGGAGGGGTTCGTAGGGATTTTTAAGAAAAATTATTTTCACCATACGTAAGACGGCTTTTTTATGGCGGTTTTACATCTATGTGATTTTAGTTGATTAGATCAAAGCAAAAAAATACTGCAATTTTATCGAATGTTTTAAAAAAATAATTCTTAGTTAATTGATAAACAGATATTTACGGGAAATGTACATTACATTTTAAACGCCGAAAAGCTAAAAATAGACTTGTCAATCCAGTTAAGAATAAACTCCAAAATTTAAAAGGAAATGTTAGTTATTCTAAAGTTAATGAGCTAATTATGGGTGCGACAAAAAAGACATACGTAACGCATTGACGAAAATAATCTTTGTCAGAAAATTATATTTTTTCGCGATAAAGCTCTATTATTATGCTTCGATAAGTATAGACCATATTTTCTGCCATGAAAACACACAGAACATCGTGTCAAAAGGCAGATAAAAGAGGAACTTAATTAATTATATGAAGTATTTAGTTAGATACAACATACGGTATAAACTCATTTTCTTTTTCGCTTGCGCACTGTTATGCTCCAACGTTTCGAAAGGGCAATCCAGAGCGACAGAATCTCTTTTACAATTAGAAAGTGAAAAAGATATTGACGACGAAGACGAAAAAGCAGAAGAAGATGATAATTCCGTTAATCTTGTTGAAGTTCAGAATTTTAATACCAGAAAGCTGTCATTAGCCAGATTCGTTTTTGGCGATATCGGCACATCAAGCTTAAAGTACGATTATTCTGACGTTAATAGTACCGCCAATGGTTACTCTTTTGCATTATGCGGCCAACTTGGACTTAGAATAGATTCTAAAAATGAAAACACTAAGACGTTAATTACTACAGGACTTGAATTCAGGAATTTCAATTGCAGTTATGCAATTGAAGACAATGCCGGGCTCACAAGAAATTATTGTCATTATTGGTACATGGGCGTTCCTGTATATCTTACTGTATATGGCGCTAAGCATACTCCAGGCAGTAAAAATGACTTAAACTTTTACGGACAGATTGGTTTGACAATGGGCGTTAAGATGGCTGTGTCTCAACTTAACGAAGGTGGAACAAATGCTACTGTGGATATCAGTAACAATTACAACTCGCTCGTTCTACAGCCATTCGTTAGCGCTGGTATAACATATACTACCAACGGAAGAGTTTGTTTAATCGGTCCGTTTTACGGTTACAGCTTAGATAACATGAGTAATCTTGCTGGCGCAAAAGAATCAGTTCAAACTTATGGCGTTCGTTTAACGGCTATGTTGTTCAAAAAGTAATTTTCTTATCTTATACATCTTAAATGGTCTGTAGAATTCACTTTCTACAGACCATTTTGTTTTAATATTATTGCCAGAAAATCTTGCTGAATTTTTGTTCCATAATTTACATTATGTTAAATAGAAAATTACAGACATTACGGAGCTCCATGATTTCCTCTATTTGAAGTGAATCTATTTCAATTAGCAATAAGTATTACATGCGTCCACTCTAAGTTCATTTTTGAGGTCGATTATGGTTTTTGTGCGCTGTTGGTCATTCTCGCAAGTTGCCAATTTACCGGCCGCAAATCCTGTTTGTAAACAAGTTCCAATAACTCTGGCGCTTCCAATGGCGCGTGTAGTTGCCGATATGTTTTTGCCGGCAAAAAATAGATTATTTAATTCGGGCGATTGCAAGCAGCCAGCAGGAACCGAATAGCTATCGTTTTCAGCAAAATAGTCCAGTTTTACAGCTCCATTACTCCCCCATTCTTCTATTGGCCAGACGCCTGTAGCAATTTCATCATCCGTTTTCCTGCAACCAATCACGTCATCTTCTAAAAGCACATACTTGCCTTTTGCCCTTTGTTGTGTTCTTATACCGGGGCTTGGGTAAATAATATCGAGATGCGCGCCTGAAAACGCATCCGTATTTGCTTTCAGTAGACTAAAAATTTGGTTAACCCAAGCATTGGCTTGGCTCGTTATGTGTGCTGCTAACTCAATTTCGTCGGTAATAATATTGGGTAATACTATTTTAATATCTGCAAACCCTCGTTGCAGCGAACCAGGTAGTACAGAGATCGAGTTAAAACAATTGGGCAAGTCTGCGTGCTGTTTTAATATTTTTGATACGCTTCTTTTCAGAGACATGTCCAGCGCAAACTCGTTTGTTGCAGCAACGCCGCCAATCCTAAATACCTGCGACGCAGCCTGATATTGTGCCGATGCGAGCGTAGGTAAGCCTGCAAGTCTTGATATTACGGCATTACCGCTACAATCTACTATAGCCTTTGGAGAAATTGTATGTTCATTACCAGCCCCTGCTATGCGTAGTGTAGTAATTTTGTTGCCATCAACGGTTATAGCTGTTACTTCTGTATGCGGCAGATAGTTTACACCCGCTATAGTAAGTTCGCTGTTAATCAGACTTTGCAGTTGTTTCCAATTGTATGGTATAACCCAAAGACCATTGTGGTATTTAATCGGGGTATTTAAACCCTGTATCTGCAAAACCTTATTGTATAGCGTTTTGCAAAAATCATAGCCTACAGCAGTGGGCTTTTGCACTGTAGTCCGGTAATAGGCGCCGCAAATTGTACCAACGTTTGCATTGGTTGCATTTCCGCCAACTATTGGGTTTTTATCTACCACCATTACCTTGGCGCCATCAGTTGCAGCGGCCATTGCAGCGGCAAAACCCGACATGCCGCCACCAATGACCAATATATCCGTATTGCTATCTATAGCCAAACTAAAACTTGTTTTCAAGGCAAATCTACTTGTTTTACCATGTGCATTTCCGACAAATATTGGCATCCTAATTTATTCGATTTTATGACATTTACGTTGAATTTATACGGGTTCGATGAGTTAACTTTGTTCCTTTTGCCTGTAGATTAGATACTTAGAAATGAAAAAACTTTTCCTCTTAGCCCTTGCAGCTTCTTTAGGTTCAAGTGTTGCTGCCCAACCATGGATGCCCTCTCCCGGAGCTAAACCATATAAATTCTCTGAAATAGTTGAGTTGAATCCGCTTAGCAGCATACAGGACGACGAAGAAGAGCGCCACAGTGCAGATGGCAAGGAAAAAGGCGAGGGAAAGAATCATTTGTATCAAAAATGGTTTTGGTATTGGGAGCAGCACCTTGATGACCAGGGCTATATGATTTCGCCGCAAAAAACGCTGGAGGAATGGCAAAAATACATCGCACAAGCAGACCAAATAAAAGCACAATCTCGCACTACAGCCGCTGGCGCCAGTTGGGAGTTTCAAGGGCCATTTACTTGTAATGGAGGATATTCCGGACTTGGACGCATCAATACCATAGAGTTTGACCCGATCGACAGCTTAACGTTTTACGTTGGCAGCGCTGGCGGAGGAACATGGAAAACAACCGACGGCGGCGTAACATGGGCATCGCTTTACGACAATTTACCCACGCTGGGAGTAGCCGACATAGAGATAAATCCGCGCAACCCAAACACAATATATATTGCCACCGGCGACGGAGATGCTGGCGACGCATTTAGTTCGGGCGTTATTGTATCGCACAATGGCGGCACATCGTGGTCTACTACCGGCGTAAACTGGATTCCAACCAATTACCTTGCCGCTCGTTCTCTGCTCATCAATCCGGTCGATACCAATACATTACTATTAGCATCTAACAATGGCCTTTATAAAACCCACAATGCCGGCGCTACGTGGACTATAATGAATACGAGCAATTTTAAGCAGATCCTCTATAATCCTATTGACACACACCTGGTGTATGCCAGCATCTATACAGATACTTCAGCGCAGATAATGCGGTCGCGCAACGGCGGCAGAACATGGAGCCGGGTGACAACATTTGCCGATGCGCAGCGTATTGCGCTTGCAGTATGTCCTGCAAATCCCGCTATAGTACGAGCGTTGGTGTCCAATAAAATGTCTGGTTTTATGGGCGTATACACATCTACCGATAGTGGCGCTACCTATGTAGCAACCTACATAGACGATACTTTTTGCCTAAACAACATGCTTGGGTACGACCTTGGCTTACCCACAGCTCATTGCAACGGGCAGGGCTGGTACGATCTCTGTATTGCCATGGACCCCAGATATCCTCAGCGTATTACCATTGGCGGTGTTAATACTTATCAGTCATACAATGGCGGCCTCAACTGGCAATTGGCTAACCAATGGTGGACCGGCAAACCCGACGTAGCAACAGTACATGCAGATAAACACTGCCTTGCGTACAATAAACTATCAAATGCCCTATTCGAAACCTGCGACGGCGGTGTATATAAAAGCTATCAGCCAACAGGCGCTTGGATGGATATATCTAATGGCGTACATGTCACCGAATTTTACCGTAATGCGGTTGATAACCTTGTGCCGGTTTGTATAGGCGGCGCTCAGGATAATGGCACAAAATCGATATACGACTTTACCTCAGCCGATCTGACCGGTGGCGACGGTATGCAACCGTTGTATAATTACGGTGATCCGTACAGCATATTTTACTGCGCCTACCAGAACGGAAGTATAGATATGACGCGCGATGGCGGTATCTCTTACCACAGTATAACAGATACTATACACGCCAGCGGTGGATGGGTAACGCCCTATATCCTACACCCCACCGACACTGCTACGCTGATACTGGGCTATAAACGTGTTTATGCATCTTACAATAATGGTATTTCCTGGGTAGGTATTTCGCCCGAATTCAATAGTAATGCCTATATCAATCGCGTAGAGGTTTCGCACCACAATCCCGACTTTATTTATGCAGTTTACAACGACTACGGGATATACAAATCAGTTATTAAATACACTACCAATTTTGGCATAGCCTGGGATACCATAACTATACCCTTCTCCAACTTTATATCTGATCTGGCAATTGACCCCAACGATGAAAATCATATTTGGGTCACTTGCAGCGGTTACGGATCTGCAAAGGTGTATGGCTATGAACGCCTAACGCATACATGGACCAATGAAAGCTTCGGACTACCTAACTTGCCTGTAAATTGTATGGCGGTAGATACCTCCTCCGGAACGCGCTACATAGGCACCGATGCGGCAGTGTTTTACAAGACCGCCGGGGCTACAACACCCTGGCAACTATACAATACTAATTTGCCTGCTGTACACGTAACAGATCTTAATATCAATTACAACTCTTACGAGCTGTGGGCTGCTACATTTGGCCGTGGTATGTGGAAAAGCTTAAAGGTAGACAGACCTTCGGCAGTTCCTACGGTAACCGCAATTTCTGGCGAATCGATATCAGTGGCGCCTAACCCTGCATATGAATCTTTCACGGTATTTGCAAAGTCGGCGACGCTGTGGGGTAAGAAAGTAACCATTCGAATTGTTTCAACCAATGGTGTTACCATAATGCAAAACGAAGCTACTTTCGACAATACCGGCCGAATAAAGGTGGATGCATCAGCCATACCTTCGGGCTTTTATATTTGCGAAATTAACGATGGCGCAAGCGTGGCCCGCGTAAAAGTGATCTTGAATAAATAATGAAGATAATGAAGCGACTGTAAACGCTGTTATCTTAAACCGACCTGAATAGAGCGTATGCAAATAACCAACGTACCCGAGCATTGGGAAAAGGAAGCAAAAGAACACCAGAAAGCATATAAGTATATGCTGGAGCGCGGCAACTTCAACAAAATGCTCAATGCGCTACCAGAACTGAACGATGACGCTTTTAATAAAGTTGATTGTCTGGAATGTGCAAATTGCTGTAAAAATCACTCTCCAAGATTTAAACAGCCAGATATTAAACGAATAGCCAAGTCGCTGGGCATAAAAGAGGGCGATCTTGTAGCGCGCTACCTGAAACTGGATGAAGAGGGCGATTACGTATCCCGGCAGAAGCCTTGTCCTTTTTTGCATACAGACAATACTTGCAATATATATGACGATCGCCCTGGCGACTGTCGCCGCTATCCATATACCGATGAAGATGTTTTGCTGAAACGGGTAAATTTGACGCTTAAAAACGCAACAATTTGCCCCATAACTTTTTTGGTTATGGAGCAATTGCTGAAAATGGAAAAAAGCAAGCTGAAATAATAGTCAATTTATTCGCGCATCATATCTTCTATAATAGCGGCAATATCTTCTGCATTTGGCTTAGAGAAATAGTCGCCGTCGGTAGCATATGCAGGACGGTGGTCGTTAGCCGGTATAGTTCTTGGCGCCACATCCAGCCATTTATAGCCGCCTTGACGTTCCATTACTTGTTGATACATATATGCGCTTGCGCCGCCGCTCACATCCTCGTCTATAAACACGATCCTGTTTGTTTTTTCGAGCGACTTTACGATCATGTGATTGATGTCGAAAGGCAAAAGCGTGCGCACATCTATCACCTCGCAGCTGATGCCTTGCGGAGCTAAATAGTTGTTTATAGCCTCGTCTATAATCCGCAATGTAGATCCGTAAGATACAATAGTGATGTCTGTGCCCTCGCGAATAATCTCCGGTATGCCAAATGGCACTGTGAATTCACCAAGGTTGGCAGGCATTTTTTCCTTCAGGCGATAGCCGTTCAGGCATTCTATTACTATGCCGGGTTCATCGCTATTGAGCAGCGTTTTGTACATACCGGCAGCCTGCGTCATGTTTCGCGGCACACACAGATACATACCTCTTATAGAGTTTAGTATCATACCCATTGGCGAACCGCTGTGCCACATTCCTTCCAGCCTGTGTCCGCGAGTGCGCACAATAAGCGGACATTTTTGTCCTCCTCGTGTACGGTATTGTAGCGTAGCCACATCGTCGCTGAGCGGCTGTATTGCATAAAGCAAGTAGTCGAGGTATTGTATTTCTGCAATAGGTCGCAGGCCGCGCATGGCCATTCCCATACCCTGCCCTAAAATAGAAGCTTCGCGGATGCCGGTATCTGTAATGCGCAATGCGCCATACTTATCTTGCAGACCGGCGAAACCCTGGTTCACATCGCCAATCTTACCCAAATCTTCTCCGAAAGCAAATACAGCCGGATTATTCGCAAACGTATAGTCGAAAAATTTATTAAGTATTTCATAGCCGTTCATTACCGGTGCATCTGGTAAAAACTGTGCTGGCGTTTCTTTTACTTTCAGCGCATTCAATTTTGATTCAGAATGCAGATGCGAATTGAACTTGGCTTTGTTATCGTTCTTGATTTGCTCGTAAAAGTTTTTCAACGCCATTGTGGCTTCGCCTTGCTTTGGGCATAGCGCCAATGCCTTGCGCACAGCCTGCATAATATCTTTACGAATTGGCTCTTTTATCGCGCTAAGGTCTCTTACTATCGCCGCTATCGCCTGTCCGTTGCTGCCGGCCTCATATACGGCTTGGCTACACAGTTTGGTAGCTTGCGCTATCTGCGCCTTTATAGGAGCGGTAAAATTATCCCACGCCAACTGACGCGCCAGTTTGGCTTCACCTTTTGCTACCTCTTCAATATTTAGTATCTCCTCCTCGTTGGCTATTTTATTATCCAGAATAAACTGCCTCATTTTGGCTATACAGTCCCATTCTTTTTCCCACTCCAACCGGTCTTTCCCTTTGTATCGTTCGTGCGAGCCGCTTGTAGAGTGACCCTGTGGCTGCGTCATTTCCTGAACATGGAAAATAGCGGGTATCTGCGTTTCGCGTACCCTTGCTATCCCAAGCTGAAAGGTTTGTACCAATCCTGCATAGTCCCAGCCTTTTACCGTATATATATTTATACCGCCCTTTTTATCATCCCACTGCATGCCAGCAAGCGCATCAGAAATAGAGTTTTTAGTGGTTTGATATTTTCTGGGCACAGATATACCGTAGCCATCATCCCAAACAAAAATGGCCATGGGCACTTGCAGTACGCCGGCGGCATTTACCGCTTCCCAAAACAAACCTTCAGATGTAGATGCGTCGCCTATCGTACAGAATACTACCTCATTCCCTTTGTTTGTAAACTTTTCAAAACCTTTTTGAAGAACATCTACATTTCTGTACATTTTGGATGCGTACGCTAAACCGAGCCCCCTCACCATCTGGCTGGCAGTTGGCGATGTGTCGCTGGCAGATTGAGGCGCTTTGGTCAGGTCTTTCCAGTTGCCTTCATCATCGAGCCACCTTGTGCCAAAGTGCCCGTTCATTAGGCGACCGGCAGTAGCTGGTTCGTTTTCAGAGCTTGGGTCGGCATAAAGTTGGGCAAAAAATTTCTGCATATCGCTCATACCTGTAGAAAACATAAGCGTTTGATCGCGATAATAGCCCGACCTTATATCGCCGGGTTTAACGCATTTTGCCAATGCTATTTGAGCTAACTCTTTACCATCTCCAAAAATTCCAAACTTTGCCTTACCTGTCAATACTTCTCTGCGTCCTATCAGGCTTGCTTCCCTACTTGCCACTACTTTGTGGTAATCTTCAAGCACTTCCTGTTTAAACTCTTCGAACGATAATCTTGCGGACTTGGTGGAAATAGAGGCTGTTTGCGACATATTAAAAAGCTGAAAAAATCAATGAATTACAAAGATAGGGCTAAGATACAAAAATAGGAAATTGAGAACCGGATATTGAGGTAATCTTAGTAGACAAGTACTATCGATTTTTATTTTTCCGGCGGCAGCCTCATACTTCGATATTGTTGTTTTTATGGGGCGCGCTGAGCCAATAGCTTATTATTGAATAACCTATTGAAAATCAGCGCACGAATACACTAATTCTAAACCTTAACAGTTTAATTCTCTGTAAAATCGCTTATAGAAATTACATTTGTAAGAAGTTCGAACCCATAATTACCTTTGAAGCGATTCCTTAAAATATTGCGATACACAATAGCATCTATCTTGTTATTGTTGTTATTGGCTGTTGTACTGGTAAATCTGACTCCGGTTCAAAACTATCTGGTAGGTAAAGCATCTGGTATTCTTACGCAAAAACTTAAAACAAAGGTAAAGGTAGATCATGTGCGTATCGACTTCCTTAACCACTTGTTGATACAGGGAATATATGTAGAAGACAAGGCGCAGGATACTTTATTATACCTTGGCGAAGCGCAAATCAGAATAACCGATTGGTTTATATTTAAAGATAAGCCTACCCTACACTACCTTGGTTTGCAAAACGCCTATATTCATTTGTACCGAAAAGGCTGGGTAAATGTTTGGAACTATGACTTTATTGCCGATGCATTTGCTTCAAATAGCCCCGCCGATACGGCGCAATCTGGTAATCAGTTTGAGCTGGATCTTGAAAAAGTATACCTCGAGCATGTCAGGTTTCACATGGATGACATCTGGGGCGGTATAGATCAGCATTACGAAGCAGGCAAACTAACCCTTAATGCTAAAGACATTGATTTTAAGAAGAAGCTGATTACGTTAAACGACATCTATGTCACAGAGTCGCTGGTAGACCTGAACTTGTATCATGCCAGTCACCCGCCAAGACCAAAATCTGCTATACCAGACACATTCGACACTACGCCGTTCAATCCGGGCAACTGGCGTGTGGTTTTAGCTAAGTTGGCCGTTGACAAAACTACGTTTAAGCTGACCATGGACGATAAAACTCCTGTACCGGGTCTTTTTGATGAAAATCACCTAATTATTAAAAATATAAATATCCAAGCAAACACTCTGAGTATTGTTGGCGATACAATTCATGGCAGTTTGACGCACTTATATGCAGCAGAAAGATGTGGAATAGTTATTAAAGATATGCAGAGCAAGATAACCGTCTCGCCTATTGCCTCTATTTGCGATAGCTTGTATCTTGAAACAGGATATAGTAAGATCAATAACTATTACGCAATGCACTACAAGCGCTTCCCGGATTTCCCCGAATATATCGATAGCGTAACTATGGTGGGGCGATTGAAGGATGCGTTAGTTGATATAAGAGACATAGAATATTTTGCCCCAGAACTAAAGATTTTCCCTAACACTTTGCTGCATGTTACGGGCGAGGGCAAAGGAACCGTTGCAGATTTTTCGGGGCATAATATTGTAGTTACAGACGGCATATCTACGGTAAAAGGAAGCATGTCCATGAAGGGACTTCCAGATATATTTAAGACATATATCACATTTACAGACGGCACAATTACTACAAACAGCAAAGGAATTTTGCGATACGCGCCGTTCCTTGCAAACAGCCCCGATGTTGCCATAGATAGTATTTCATTTGCTACGTTCAATGGCTCCTACAACGGATTTCTGGACGATTTTGCGGTAAAGGGCACACTGAATAGCAATCTTGGCTGGGTAAATACCGATATTGCCATGAAAATACCCGGTTTTGTAGGCGTCGATGCTGTGTATTCGGGCGCAGTGCAAACAAAAAATCTGCAGATAGGGCTTTTTCTAAAGCAGCCCATGTTTGGAGGTATAACGCTTGATGAAAAAATAGTAGGCAGATCGTTTAACGCCGATAACGCACAGCTAAAAATAGATGGTTTTATAAAGGAATTTGTGGTTAACGGATACCCCTACCATAATATAATAACACACGACACGCTTGCGAAAAAACAAATGGTCGGCACCATTCTCATTGACGACCCTAATCTGGGTATGGAGTTTGACGGCAGCATAGACTATACAGGTAAAGACCTTGTAGTAAAAGCAAAAGCTAATTTGTTGGGTAGCAACTTTAAAGCCTTGCATCTTACCAAGGATGATCTGACCGCCTCCGGCGACTTTGATCTTAACTGTACTGGTAGCAGTATTGACAATTTTAATGGATATGCCAAGCTATACAATATAGACCTGCTAAGGAATAGCCACAGAATGGCCATCGACTCTATACGTGTCACGTCGTCTGGTTCGGGCGACCGAAAAATGTTGAATATTCAGAGCAACGATCTTGCAGCAAATATTAATGGTGATTTCAAACTAAGTCTGTTGCCGGTATCAATTCAGTATTATTTGTCAAAATATATCCCCAATTATATTAGCCCTCCGGAGAAAGTAGCTCCGGCGCAGAATTTTGAGTTTAAAGTAGTCACAAAATCTATCGATAGCATCTTTGCTGCTGCACTTCCTATTGTTCGAGGGTTCGACTCGTCGGAAGTAAGCGGCTCGCTCAATACAATAGTCAATAAACTAAAGTTGAATATTAAAGCGCCATATGGTAGTATTGGTCAATTCCATATGCGCGATATCAATGTCACCGGCGATGGCAACTTAGACGCAGTGGCATTGAATGCAACTGTTGCAAATGTGGCTATCGGCGATAGTTTTATTAATAGTTCGGTGGGGCTGACTACTATATTAAGCAACGACTCTGTGGCATTTACTATTGCTACTACCACCCCCGATACCTCTACCACTATCACCCTGAACGGACATATAAAAGCTCGTAAAGACTCCCTTTTTCTCACTATACTTCCATCGCGTTTCTATCTAAATAAGGTGAAGTGGGATATTGCCGGCGGCAGTCAGATTTTCTATAGCGATAACTACCTTTTGGTGCGCAACCTTGCACTTACATCGGGTCTGCAACGCATTGCCGCAGGTACAGAATTGCAAAGCAATGAAAAATCGTTACTAATCAGTACCGAGAATCTGGATCTCGGACAATTGGGAAGCTGGGCGGGTTTGGGCGCCTATCAGGCCGACGGTCGTCTGAATGGCACTGTACGTGTTGACAAAATATTTAAAGATCTGCTAGTAACGGCTAATATGAAAGCTACAGGCGTAAAACTGGGCGCGGATACTATTGGTACTATTAATTTGATTGGCGACTACAATGGCGCTAAAAAACTACTTAGCCTGGATCCGCAAACGGGCATTTATCGCAACAATGCATCAATAGTTGCTTCAGGTAAGATATCGCTCGACAGCGCTACAAAACAGAAGCTCGACGGCTCTATAAAGTTCAACGATGCGCCGGCAGTATGGGCGTCGTCGTTTTTGGTAGGTATACTCAGTCACCTTACAGGTACCCTCAACGGAAGCATTGGGTTCGACGGCACATCCTACAATCCGATACTCGATGGTAAAGTTGTGTTGAAAAACGGAGGATTGAAAGTAGACTACATGGGTTGCTTTTATACTATACCTTCAGCAACGATACACATAGATAACCGAATTATCAGCTTTGGCAGGGTGCAGGCATTTGATGTGCATAAAAACACTGCTACTATATCAGGGTATTTCTCTCACAACTTATTTAAGGATATGCGCATGCGGCTGAAGGTGCAAACCGATAAGTTGGAAGTTCTTAACCTTACGGCGGCAGATAATAATTTGTTTTACGGCAACGTAATCGCGAGCATGGATTCCTTTACCATACGCGGACCGTTCAATAACATTAAACTACGCGCATACAATGCAGCTCCTGCCGGTAAATCAAAAATCTACATACCGCTTTCATCTGCCGGTGAGATAGGCGCTTATAGTTATGTTTCTTTCAAGACTTATGGCAAAAACATTCCAAAGTTGGTAAATCAAAATAAAGACAAGATCTACATAAATATTGACGCTAACCTTAATACACTTGCAGAAATGCATATCGTTCTCGACCCCTCTACCGGCGACGAAATTATGGCTCGCGGCGATGGCAATATACAAATGGATATACCGCCAGATAACGACATACGAATGACGGGCATTTATGCAATAGATAACGGAGTATACACGCTAACGTTCAACCAATTGTTTATTAACCGACAGTTCAAACTCAATCAAGGCAGCACAATCAGTTTCAATGGTCCATTCTCTGAAACAAGTTTGAATGTAGACGCTGTATATTCTGCTAAGGCGCGATTACTTGATTTGCTTACAGATGCAGACAAAACTTATCTTACTTCGAGCGAACAAACAGATGCTCAAACGCCGCAATGGATAAATGTAATGTTGCATATGAATGGCCTATTGCGGGCGCCCAAACTTACGTTCGACCTTGATCTGGAGGACAAACATTCGCAAAGCACCTTTGCCTATAAGAAACTAATGCTGCTGAATAATGACGACCGCCAGAAGTTTGATCAGGTAGCCTCATTACTGCTTATCAGTAGCTTTATTCCCCCGGAAGGTATTGGCACAAGCGCCGTGGCAATAGGGGCCATAAATAATATCAGCCAGATCATATCTGGCACTGCATCGTCAGGTCTTACTAATATAGTAAATAAACTTACGGGCGACAAACAACTCAATGTTGCTGTTAAATACACTAACTACAACTATAACGATCAGGGACTTGGCGGTATTAACAGAAACCAATTTAAATTGGGGGTTAACAGAAGTTATTTTAATGATAGGCTTGTTGTGGAGGTAGGTAGCACCAGCGACTGGGGCAAGCCTGCAAGTTCTACCAATACTTCGGGCTTCAATATCACAGGCGACTTCCGGATACAATATTTGTTGAGCCAGAATAGCGGTTTGAGGCTCAATTGTTTTCGCACAAGCGATTATGATGTAACGCTTGATAAAGATATACAACGAAGCGGTGTGGGCATAAGCTGGCGCAAATCTTTCGACAATGTAACGGACTTCTTTAGGAGTAACGACTATAAAATGAAGGAAAAGCAAAAACAAGACGAAAAAATGAGAGAAGCCGAAATTGATACAACCGCCAAGCCAGACGCTGCAAAATAGGTTGTAGCTAAGATTTTCATTTCACACACTATCCTCCTAATCGAGCCTACTGTAAGTTATTGACTATTTGTTATAAAAAAGAGAAATCAAGCAATCAAGGCAAAAAAGGTTGTACCTACAACTAATTTACTTACCTTTACATCAAATTAGCTTATGCAATCGCTAGAGCAAGCAATAAAACAAACGCAGTTTAGTAACGAGCAAGTTAAGGCGCATATAAACGTGCTGTATACCGCAAACTACGTTTACAACAAGATTTCGGCAGCGCTGAAGCCTTTTGGACTGACACACGAGCAGTTTAATGTGCTACGCATTTTACGAGGTAGCTATCCCAATAGCATGTGTCAAAAGGATATTCTAGCCAGAATGATTGCTCCAAACTCTAATGTAACTTTAATTGTAAAGAAGCTGGTAGCAAAAAAGTGGATATCCGTCTGCCAATCTGAACGCGATAAACGTGAGTACATAATACAAATTACCGTCGATGGGTTAGAAATACTTAAAAAAACAGATTTATCATTAGATAAAGAACAATTGAACCTTAACTCATTGTCGGTTTCCGAAGCATTTCACCTGAATGCGTTGCTCGACAAATTGCGGCAAGAATAAAAATTTGACCAAATAGTTGTATGTATAACTAACTACTTTGATTTTTAAAACAAAAAACAAACAAATAAAATGAAACTATTAGAGAAGATTAAGATAGGAGATGTAGAGCTAAAAAATAGAATGGCAATGGCCCCCATGACCAGAAGCCGTGCGAATCAGTATGGCGAAGTACAAGACATGACCGTACTTTATTATGTGCAGCGCGCGTCTGCTGGTTTATTAATATCGGAAGGAATTAACATATCGGAGCAAGCAATAGGCAGTCCTTATACACCTGGTTTGTACACTAAAGGTCAGGTAGCGGCTTGGAAAAAAGTTACCGACGCTGTGCACAAAGCAGGAGGTGTAATATTTGCCCAGCTATGGCATACCGGTAGAGTTGGCCATTCCATAGACAAAAACGGTCAATTGCCGGTTTCGGCTTCAGCAGTGGCTATTACTGGTCAGCAACACTACACCAGTCAGGGGCCCAAAGATTATGAGACGCCAAGAGCCTTGACAACCGATGAGGTAAAACAAGTAGTAACCGACTACAAAACCGCAGCAATAAATGCAAAAGAAGCCGGCTTCGATGGTATTGAACTTCATGGAGCTTTTGGTTACTTGCCCAATCAATTTTTGGTAGATGGCGTAAACCAAAGGACTGATGAATACGGCGGTAGTATTGAAAACAGAAGTCGTTTTGTTTTGGAAGTGATGCAGAGTTTTGTAGACGTTTGGGGCGCCAACCGGGTTGGCATTAAACTATCGCCCAGCATTCCTTACAATGGCATGATAGATAGTAATCCGGAAGCCATATTCGGCTATCTCATCGGCAAACTCAATGAAATGCCGCTTGCTTACCTGCAATTGATGCAACCTATGTTCCCGCTCGATGGATTACCGCACTACCCCAAGGATGTTTTAACCACTTTCGGAAAATTGTTTGATAAAACAATAATGGTAAATGGCGGCTATGATAGAAATAGCGGCGAGGCGGAAGTTGCATCTGGCAGAGCGGACATGGTATCTTATGGCGCTGCTTTTTTAGCAAATCCTGATTTGCCAAAGCGTTTTGAAATAAATGCTGTTTTGAATACGCCTGACAGAGCAACCATGTATGGTGGCGGAGAAAAAGGATATACCGACTATCCTTCACTTGGATAGCCTAGCTGGATTAGATGTATAATTTAAGTAGATTGTATAGTACAGGCAATTGCTGCAACCTGCGGTTATTGCCTGTATTATTAACTACTTTTAAGGAAATCGAAGTATAAGGTAGCCATGTAAAAATTGTATTTTTGCACCGACAACACCTCTTATGCGTAGAATTGAGCAGTTAATACCCTATTCGAAAGAACATCACCATGCATTGCTACTTGTTTGGAAAATAAGACAGGGAATGAGCAAGCAAATACCTATGGAGCGAATAGCCGGCTATGTAAGTTATTTCTACCAGACCAATCTGCTGCAGCATTTCATGGAAGAAGAACGTTTTGTTTTTCCACTAATAGCCGACGATCATTCATTAAAAATAAAAGCGCTCAAAGATCATTTGTCATTAAGAACGCTTGCGGCGCTGATAGAAGCCAATTTCGAGCTCGAAACCAATCTCGAAGCTTTCGCTACGTTGCTTAACGACCATATAAGATTCGAAGAACGCGAGCTATTTGCGTATATGCAAAGCCACCTGACCGATGACCAAATACAGAAAATAGCCAAACTAATACCTAACGAAAAAGCAGATATTGACAGTAAATGGGATGATCATTTCTGGAAAAAATAAATGATTTTTTCAGCTTATTTCCCCTACCCTGTTTCCTGGTAAATCAAAACAAATTGTACGTATCTTTTGAATAACTAACCGTACTATCTTCATTGAGCGTTACAAGGTCGTAAATCACAAATACGGGTATTTTTTCTAGCAGAAGCAATGAAACTGGTTTCTGGTCTTTTAAGCAACTGGTAAGATAGGCTTCGTCAATTTTGTTATTCAGTAGCATATTTCCCAGTTCTATTGCCTTCTCTACGCGCATACAGCCGTGACTGTAATATCTGTGTGTAGTCTCAAAAAGTTTTTTAGTGTTCGTGTCGTGCAGGTATACGCTAAATGGGTCGGTTAGGTTGAATTTAATAATGCCCAAAGAATTATCGCAACCGGTAGATTGCCTGAACGTGTAGGGCAAATTACCAGCGCTATATCGGTGAAAATTGATAGCTGTATGGTCAACCACATTGCCTTTTTTGTCTAACACCTGCATGTTCATTGCGTCTATCGCAGCCTTCGATCGCTTAAATTTTGGGAGTAATTCTTTAGTGGCAATGCTGGTCGGTACTGTCCAATAAGGATATAAAATTACGTCGGTACAATAGGCGGCAAATAAAGGCGTTTTCGTTTTTGGTTTGCCTACTATAACTTTTGAGGTAAGCGGCACACTATCATTTGAGTAATATTGTAGCATTGTAGTTCCGGTGCTCACAACAATATATTTTTCGAAATGAAAGTGTTTAATCCATCTGTAGAGGTTTAGTGCGTTGTTCAAATATTTCAATGTATCCTTATTGCCTTTTGCTAAGGCATTTGCAGTTGCCTTTTTCAACAAAGCATATTCTGTAGTATTGGGTTGCAGCCCACTAAGAAAACTATCTATATTTCCTGATGCGCTAAGATCGCAAATACCCTGCAATATAAATTGGTCGTCTTTTACCGCAGTTACCTTAGAAAGTTCATCGTAGCTAAGCGATTTGCCAATTTGATAACCCTTGTATAAATCGGTAGCAAAACTGAATAATGAGTTTATATATAGTCTGTCCGTAAGAACAGTCTTTGCTGAGTCTGTATTGCGAACAGTATTAGAAGCAATTAATGCTTCATAGTTGTATTTTGATTTATCGAGCCCCAGCAAAGCGGCATTGCCAATAGCCCTGATAAGTCTGGACCTCATAGCGGTATCGCTGCCAAACAGTGTACGTTTATATCCTGTTGATTCATAGTATTTATCTACAATCGTGCCTTGCTCGCTGTTATTACCATATGCCAATAGCCTACTATTGCCATAGCAAATCTGGATAAGCCATAAACAAAAAAGCGTTATTTGTTTTCTATGTTTCACCTGCTTACGGTTTTCTGCATATTGGTAATTTGTTATTAGGTCATTTTCACAAAAGCGATTTGTCAAAATACAACGGACAACCTATGAAAAATCACCAGCCTCACAGCCCCCTGATAAATTGTCCAAATCGCTCGTGATATGCCTTTTCAAGCGTTTCGCGATGATCGGGATGTGCAATAGTTATCAGTAGTCGAGCTCGCTGCTCCATGTTTTTACCGTACAGATTAACAACTCCGTATTCTGTAGCAACGAAGTGTACATGCCCGCGGGTGGTTACTACGCCTGCTCCTTGTTTTAAGAACGGTGTAATGCGCGAAATCCCATTTTTAGTGACTGATGGGAGCGCAATAATCGGTTTACCGCCATCAGACAGCGAAGCGCCCCTCATAAAATCCATTTGTCCGCCAATACCTGAATATTGATATGCGCCAATAGAATCTGCGCAAACCTGCCCCGTAAGGTCTATTTCTATTGCGCTGTTTATAGATATTACTTTCGGGTTACGCCGAATCGTGTCTGTATCGTTCACAAAACCTACATCCATACAGTGAACTGTGGGGTTGTTGTCAGCAAAATCATACACTTTCCTAGTGCCTAATATAAATGCTGTTATAATTTTTCCACGCCCTACTTTCTTGTATTCATTGGTAATAGTTCCATTGTACACCAACGGCAATATACCATCCGAGAACATTTCTGTATGAATACCAAGTCCTTTATGATTGGTTAGCGATTTTAGCGTTGCATCAGGAATGCTACCTATACCCATTTGTAATGTCGACCCATCTTCAATTAGTCCGGCCACAAATGCGCCTATTTTATCAGTTGCTTCATTGGTCTCCAGTGCGTAGTTCACGTCCGGAAGTTCTGTTTCATCCCAAACCAGTGCAGCAAACTGTGAAATATGTATAACGCCGTCGCCCAATATGCGCGGCATCCTTGGGTTGACCTGCGCTATTACTGTTGCGGAGTTCCTAACAGCGCTTATGGCTACATCTACCGACAGGCCAAGCGTGCAATACCCATGCTGGTCTGGAGGAGAAACCTGAACAATGGCCACATCAAGGGGCAGAATTTTGCGGTCAAAAAGTCGGGGTATTTCACTTAGGAAAATAGGTACATACTCTCCACTATTGCCGTTTACCCAACCTCTAACATTGCCTGACACAAACAGCGAATTGAGGTAAAAACTGTTCAACACTTCGGGGTGATTCCAATTTATATCGCCGTAAGTGCTAATGCACGTTAACTCTACATTGTTTATAGCGCCAGCGCGTTTTAATAATGTATTAATAAGCGATACCGGCGTAGCGGCGCCTCCCTGCAAAAAAACTCTGTCTCCGCTTTTCACCAGATTTACTGCGGCTTCGGCGGTTATGTATTTTTGATTCATTTAAGTGATTTATTTAAACGGGTTTATGCGAAATTTATGCTCGCCCAGTAGGCGCATTGGCTTGATTTTCCGTTCCCGTTTCAGTTGATATGCGTCTATGGCAAATTTCTTTATGTGCGCTACAGCATCTTGAATCGAGTCTGTAAATATAAATAACAGTGCATCTTCCGGGTGTATTGTTTTTTGGTTAACCATTTGCTGTATGTGCTGCAGCAAGTGTTCATGATACTCCTTCCCAAATACAACTATTGGGAAGCGTAACGATTTGCCCGTTTGCATAAGCGTAATAGCTTCGAATAATTCATCGAGGGTGCCGTAACCGCCGGGAAATACAACAAAGGCATAGGAATATTTATATAGAAGCACCTTTCTCACGAAAAAGTAGTTCATATCTAC
Organism: uncultured Flavipsychrobacter sp.; assembly: GCA_964561325.1. Lineage (GTDB taxonomy): Bacteria > Bacteroidota > Bacteroidia > Chitinophagales > Chitinophagaceae > Nemorincola. The sequence goes on along the minus strand of CAZLPE010000031.1, from coordinate 7,544 downwards.
CCACTTATCAAGGTACTTATTAGGTTGCTGTTCTTTGGGCAGCACAATATTGCAGCCAACGCTGCGTCCGCC
>CAZLPE010000031.1:0-7372 GCA_964561325.1 uncultured Flavipsychrobacter sp. | reverse complement strand
GGGTTTATATCCATTAATTATTTTCTATTTCTATCAGCTCATATGCGTAAAACGGACAATAATGCACTTCTTGTTTCCCATCTTTGTTCTTTTCAAACCAGATACAATCGTACATATTGTTGCGGTATTCGTTTGTCAGCACATCAAAATGTTGTCCTCTTATAGTCATATCCGGACCACCCGACTTGAGTCTGACTTTTGAGCCGGGGTTAAAAACAATTTCCATAGTCACATTATTGAATTTCTATTTGAATTAGTTTCAGTGGTATTATCGCAGAATCAATATCTATTTCACGCGCATAATCAGACTTACAAATGTATAGGCGCGGAGCCATGTAGCCAATGATCTTCGTCATTTTACAAATTCAGCTTACTAAATTATTTCTTTGGGTTTTGCTTATTATCTTTGACTTAATAATGTGGAATTATGTTTTAGTATTTATTGCTTCGTACTTGGTTGATAGTGTTCCATTTATTGGTCCGCCTGCTTGGACGGTAATGGTACTTTTGCAAATGAAATACGACTTAAATGTTTGGCTGGTGTTGGTGGTCGGCGTTTTAGGTTCAGCTTTGGGTAGATATACGCTCAGCCTTTATATTCCATGGTTATCTACAAGAATGATCAAGCCACAGAAAAATGAAGATTTGCAGTATATCGGGCAAAAATTGTCGGGCAACGGATGGCAAATACAATTGTTTGTACTTTTATACACCCTGATGCCCTTGCCATCTACACCATTATTTACCGCCGCAGGTATAGCCCGCATCAAACCGTTACACATCATCCCTGCATTCCTTGTTGGGAAATTTACAAGCGATATGTTTATGGTGCTGACCGGCGATTATGTAGCAAACAATGCAAAAAGTATGTCGGATGGGTATTTTAACTGGAAAAGCGTAGCCGGAACTCTTATTGGCATCGTTATAATCAGTGTTTTTCTTTTTATCGATTGGCGTAAACTACTACAGGAAAAAAAGTTTAGGCTCAATTTCAAAATTTGGAATTGAAAATCAAGCTATTACGTTCAAAAAATCAGCACGCGAAATACGCTTAATATACAGATAACAAATCTATTTTCTGTTTTATTTATTTTATTGGCAAAATGCTGTTGAAGTAATAACTTAGGGCTGATTATGTTCAGCGTTTGCGCTGATAATAATCAGTCTTACAGCCTGTGCAGAAAGATACTTTTGTGTTCTCAAACAACATCATTAATACCGCAAAACAAAACAAAATGAACAACAGAATCAGTATTTCACATTTAAGTAATGCTCACAACGAATGGCTTCGTTCTATGGACTTTTACAAAGGCGAATTAACCATACTCCGGGGAAGGCTAACTGAAATTGCCGGCAAAAATTCTGCGTCAGAAGCAATGTCAAAAGTTGAGCATTTTGAAAACCAGTTTACCATTCAAATAGACAATATCGATCGTTTAGTGCACGACATCAAAATAAACTTATCTGCTGTAAGCCAACAAGCTATCGCATCTACAGCTGGCTATATAGATGGTTCGCTCGTGGAGGCTCATAAAGAGCTTAGCCAGAAAGTAAAAACGGAAGAAAGCATCATAAATGGCCTCAGGCATGAGTTCAACGATTTTGCAGCCGTATGGATGTAATTTTTGAGTATTTATCTGTTTGTAAACTTTCTTGTATATGAAAACAATTATAACGCCCACTGACTTCTCAGCAATTGCAGAAAATGCAGCGATGTATGCCGCAGAAATGGCGATGGCAGTAAATGCCGACTTATTGCTGGTGCATGTGGTAACCATTCCGCTATCTATATCTGAAGCGCCTGTGCCTTCTGACATTTTTGAAGTTATGACTACAGAAGCAGTGGCGGAAATCAAGAAATTGCAAGAAAAGCTACAAGCCCATACCAACGATAAACTGACCATTACCACACATGTTGTTGTTGATGATCTGGTTGATGACTTGCTAGACCTTGCAGGACAAAAAGATACTTTTGCAATTGTAATGGGCGTAAAAGGCGCAGAGGCAACTGGTGATTTTTGGTTTGGTAGCAATACCATATCTGTAATGCGAAAATTGCACCATCCGGTTATTACAGTGCCAGGCAATGTACAATTCAAGAAGATTACCAAAGTTGGTCTGGCATGCGATCTGGAAGATGCATCATTAAAGCTGCCAATTAGCTATCTGGAGCGCTTACATTCCGAATTCAATTGCGAACTACACATTTTAAACGTTACTAAAGAAGATGAGAAAATAGATTCTGATATTTTGTATGAGTCTATTGCTTTGCAGAATGATTTAAAAAAGTTTCACCCGCAGTTTCATTTCCTGGTTAATGAGAACATCGAAGTTGGTGTTGCTGAATTCGTAAAACGTATACAGATTGATTTACTAATGGTTATGCCCAAAGAATATGGATTTTTCGAATCATTGTTCCATAAAAGTGTTTCCAAAGAAATAATGACGCATTCGAAAGTGCCTATCCTCAGTTTGCACGGCGATAAAATTGCCTAATGGATTGACCGGCTAAAAGAATTAGCTACTCGCACTACTTACAATGCAGCGCAGAAAGCTTAAATAGTTAGCATGGAGATATTTCTTATCTATGCTACAAGTCCAATAAAATTCATTTTTTATTGGACTTGTAGCAATTTTTTTGCACTTTACGCACACCAGCTTGCATTTTCAACAAATTATTAACGCAACTATCACATTTTTCTCATTACCTTCGCGGCTTAATTCAAATTGGGCTGAGTATAGCTATGAAAAATTTATAATTTTCATATTTGTTTATTACTCAATTTGATTTTGATCTACGTTAGACTAATGGGTAAATATAGGGAATTTAAAGGATTGCATATGCCTTCTATCGAGCAAGAATACCTTGCAAAATGGAAAGAGCATCATTGTTTTGAGGAAAGCGTTAATCTGCGCGAAGGTGCAGAACCGTTCGTATTTTATGAAGGTCCGCCGAGTGCAAATGGTATGCCGGGCATACACCACGTTATTTCCCGTACATTAAAAGACCTTGTGTGCCGTTTCAAAACCATGCGAGGGTACCAAGTGGCGCGTAAAGCCGGTTGGGATACGCATGGCTTGCCTATAGAGTTGTTTGTAGAGAAAGAACTGGGCATAACCAAAGAAGACATAGGCAAGAAAATAAGCGTTGTAGACTACAACAAAAAGTGCCGCGAAGTAGTAATGCGGTACAAGGATAAGTGGGAAGAAATAACCAAAAAAATGGGTTATTGGGTAGATATGTCTGACCCATATATAACCTTCGACAACAAATATATTGAAACGCTTTGGTGGGCGCTAAAAGAGCTCTTTAATAAAAATCTGCTTTACAAAAGCGTAAGCATCCAGCCCTATTCGCCGGCAGCAGGCACAGGGTTGAGTAGCCATGAGCTAAATCAGCCGGGCACTTACAAAGATGTTAAGGATACCACTGTGGTAGCTATGTTTAAGGTTAGCCCTGCACACCAGCATCCATTGAGTATAAACGCCCTGCAAGCAAAACTGCACGAAATAGCAGTTACAGCCTGGGAAACAGAAATCTTTGAAGGAACAGATGCAGCTGAGCGCAGCGCAGCGAGTAAGGATGTTTATTTTATGGCTTGGACCACTACTCCGTGGACACTACCAAGTAACTGTGGACTGACTGTAGGACCTAACATAGATTATGTGTTGGTAAAAACATTCAATCCATATACCCACTTGCCTACCAACGTGATACTTGCTAAAGCGTTAGTGAATAAATACTTCAAGCAAGAATCGCAAGATATTGATTTTCTTACCTTTACACCTGAATCTAAAATATTACCATGGCGTATTGTAGCCGAATTCAAAGGTTCTGAGCTGGAAGGTATACGGTATAACCAATTATTGCCTTTTGACGGAAATACGCGCGAGATAGCAGGTGGCGACCCATGGCGCGTTATTACCGGCGATTTTGTTACTACCGAAGATGGTACAGGCATAGTGCACACTGCGCCGGCATTTGGCGCTGACGACTACAGGGTGGGTAAGAAAAATAATATCGGTATCCTCATAATGGTCGACCGTCAGGGTAAATTTAATGACTATACCGGACAGTTTAGCGGCCGTTATGTAAAGAACTACACAAACGATCCTGATTATACTGATGTAGATATTGATATATCTGTTCACCTTAAATTAAGCGGACACGCATTTAAGGTTGAAAAATACGAACACAACTACCCTCACTGCTGGAGAACCGACAAGCCGATAATCTACTACCCACTCGATGCATGGTTTATTCGTACAACCGCCGTTAAAGAAAGGATGGTGGAATTGAACAAAACCATCAACTGGAAGCCCAAAGCAACTGGCGAAGGTCGTTTTGGCAATTGGTTGGAAAACATGGTTGACTGGAATCTAAGCAGGAGCAGATTCTGGGGTACTCCATTGCCGGTTTGGGTAAGCGAAGATGGGTCTATGAAGTGCATCGGCAGTATTGCAGAACTGATTGCCGAGGCTCAGAAAGCCAATAAAGTATTGGGGCTCAACCAAATGCTTGAGGAAAATATTACCGAGCGAATTGGTGAAACACTTGTAGGCGATCTGACATTTAAGCCGGTTAGCAGAGAAGAGCTCGACCTCCACAAGCCTTATGTAGATAATATAGTGTTGGTTTCAGATAGTGGGCAACCAATGCGCCGTGAACCGGATCTTATAGATGTTTGGTTTGACAGCGGAGCTATGCCGTATGCTCAATTGCACTACCCTTTCGAAAAAGATGCCGCAACTCAGTTGAGTAAGGGTTTTCCCGCAGACTTTATTGCTGAGGGGGTTGATCAGACGCGTGGATGGTTTTATACGCTACATGCGTTGGGTGTTATGCTATTCGATAGCGTTGCCTACAAAACAGTTGTCAGCAATGGCCTGGTGCTCGATAAAGCCGGCAATAAAATGAGTAAAAGATTGGGTAATGTTATTGACCCATTTGAAACCATAGAAAAATATAGCGCAGATGCCACAAGGTGGTATTTGATAACTAATGCATCGCCATGGGATAGCCTTAAGTTTGACCTGGAGGGTATAAAAGAGGTTCAACGCAAGTATTTTGGTACTCTATTCAATACCTATCAGTTCTTTGCACTATACGCCAATGTCGACAATTTCACGTTCTCAGAAAAATACATACCAATAGCTGAGCGCCCTGAGATTGATAGATGGATATTGTCTACCCTGCACACGCTTGTGCAAGATGTTACCAACTTCCTGAACGATTACGAGCCGACCCAAGCAGGAAGAGCTATGGAGTATTTTCTTGATGAGCAGCTGAGTAACTGGTACGTAAGGCTTTGTCGCAGGCGGTTCTGGAAGGGTGAATACGAGTTTGATAAGATTTGCGCTTACCAAACTTTGTATGAGTGCCTTGAGACCATTTCATTACTGATGGCGCCCATAGCTCCGTTTTTTGCAGATTGGCTATTTCAAAATCTTAATGAAATAACATGCAGAAAACTGCCCGGCTCGGTTCACCTTGAGAATTATCCGGTAGCCGACGATGCAGTTATAGACAGATCTTTGGAAGAGCGTATGCAGCTGGCTCAAGACATTTCGTCGTTGGTATTGTCGGTGCGTAAAAAGGTAAACATCAAAGTTCGCCAGCCTCTGCAAAGAATACTGATACCGTCTGTAGATGAGCATACAAAGGAGCAGATTAATAGAATCGAAGAGTTGATTAAAAGCGAAGTCAACATAAAGGCAATCGAATATTTAACTGATTCTGAAGGCTTTATCAAAAAGAAGTTAAAACCCAACTTCAAGACGCTTGGCGCACGCATGGGCCAGCGCATGAAAAGTGTGGCGGCTGCAATCATGCAAATGTCTCAAGCCGATATCAGTACTCTGGAACGTCAGAAGAGTTTCGATTTGTCTGTGAATAGCGAATCGGTGACGATAGGCGTTGAAGATGTAGATATTATAGCTGAGGATATACCGGGTTGGTCGGTAGCAAACAAGGGTAATCTCACGGTAGCTTTAGACATTACAGTAACCCAAGAGCTACAAGAAGAAGGTAACGCCCGCGAACTTGTAAACAGAATACAAAAAATAAGAAAAGACACAGGGTTAGAGCTAACAGACCGAATAGTGGTAACAATAGAAGAGCGCACATCCCTACTAAGTTCAATAGATAATTACAGAGTCTACATTTGTGCAGAAATATTGGCCGACAAGTTGATTGTTGCTCCGGTTGTAGATGGTGGTACGGAAATTGATGTTAATGATGTAAAGTTAAATATCCACATATCAAAAATCTCCTAAAGAGTCATGGCTACAAAAACTACAAAGGCAGCCAAGCCAACTAAAAGCGCTAAACCGGAATCGGGAGCAAAAAAAGCTAAACAGGAAGAGATTGTTGCTGCTGCAAAGCCAGAAAAGGCTGCCAAAGCTGCGTCGAAAAAGGAAGTAATTGCGAAAAAGGATAGTGTTAAAACAAATGCAAAGGCAGAGCCAGCTAAAAAGGCAGAGCCAGCTAAAACAAAAACTGTGAATAAAAAAGATATAACTCCGGCGACTGAGAAAAAAACAGCATCCGCCAAGAAAACAGAGCCTGTTAAAAAAGCAGCTGCTGCAAAAGTTGAGGATAAGGAACCAACCGAAACGCCAAAGAAAGCTGCTAAAGCTGCGCCAAAGGAAACAGCGGTAAAGGTCGTAAAAGAGCCTGTTGTTAAGGAACCGAAAGCGCCTAAAGTTGCTCCACCACCTCCACCGCCGCCGGCTGCTAAGAAGCCGATTGTGAAAAAACCGGTAACGGTAGCGCAAATGCCGGTGAAGCCGGTAGCGCCCACGCCAAGACCTATGGCTACTCCAGCGGCTCGCTCTACAGAAAAAAAACCTACAGTTGTCATAGCGCACCGCAGGTTAGAAAATAAGTCGAAAGAGGTTAAGGAAGTTGCCAATACTATGATACAGTATCAACCGGAAACTTATCGTTCTATTCTCGATGAGCCAACGCAACAGCAAGGTCCTATCTACAGATATAGCGATGAGGATCTGAACGAATTCAGAGAAATCATTACAAGTCGTCTGGAAGCAGCCCGCAAGGAATTGAATTTTCTACAAGGGTTGATCACGAGAAAAGATGAAGCTGGAACTGAAGATACAGAAAACAGATACATGAATATGGAAGACGGCAGCGGCGCTATGGAGCGTGAGCAACTTGCTCAATTGGCCAGTCGCCAGATACAGTTTATGGGGCACCTTGAAAAAGCTATGGTTCGCATTGAAAATAAGACCTATGGTATATGCAGAGTGACAGGAAAACTCATAGACAAAGCACGCTTACGCGCTGTTCCTCATGCTACGCTAAGTATTGAGGCGAAAAAAATGATGGGCTCTAAGCAAAACTAATCTTCTA
>CAZLPE010000030.1:31868-34020 GCA_964561325.1 uncultured Flavipsychrobacter sp. | reverse complement strand
AATGTCGTAAACCCCGACGACATTGTAGCGCAATATGGCGCCGATACTTTCCGGATGTATGAAATGTTTTTAGGACCTATTGATGTGAGCAAACCATGGGACACCAAGGGCATCGAGGGTGTGCACCGGTTCCTGAAAAAAATGTGGCGCTTATACTTTAACGATGCAGGATGGGCTGTAACCAATGACGCCCCTACCGACGAAGAATACCGCGCGCTACACAAAACAATTAAGAAAATAGGCGACGATATAGAACGTTTTTCGTTCAACACATCGGTAAGCCAGTTTATGATATGCGTCAATGAACTGTCGGCTTTGGGCTGCAGGAAACGCGCCATTCTGGAGCCGCTTGCGGTGGCTATATGTCCGTTTGCGCCACACATAGCCGAAGAGCTGTGGAAGCATTTCGGAAACAGCGGCAGCGTGATAGATGCAAGCTTCCCCAAGTATGAAGAACGCTATGTATCTGAAAATTCTAAAAAATACCCTGTTGCGGTAAATGGCAAAACAAGGGCGGAAATGGAGTTCGCGCTCGACGCTGCGCCGGCCGATATAGAAAAAGCGGTGCTGGCCGATGAAGCGATACAAAAATGGATGGAAGGCAAACCGCTGAAAAAATTCATTTATGTGCGCGGCAAAATGATAAATGTGGTGGCCTAAAAAAAAGCCAACCCTTTTTACCTTAATTTTGCGCCATGAAAGTGAATAAGACGGCCGTAATACTCATGGTATTCTTCATGGCTCTTGGCATTAGTTTTTTAGCATATTATTATAAAGTAAACAAAGAACAAGTAAAATTGGCGTTACCAGTGCTGGGCAATCCCGGACATACGGTAGCGCCTTTTTCGTTTACCAATCAGCTGGGCAAAACCATTACCAACGAAGATGTGAAAGGTAAAATATGTATAGTGGAGTATTTTTTCGCTACATGCAAGGGTATATGCCCTAAAATGAACGAGAATATGAATACGGTATACAAGGCAATAAAAGGCAATAAACGCGTGCTGATATTGTCGCATACCGTAGATCCGTATAAAGACACAGCGGCGGCGCTAAACGCCTACAGCAAACGTTTTGACGCCGACCCGGAACAATGGATGTTCCTCACCGGCGACAAAAAACAGCTATACGACATGGCTCGATATAGCTACCTGATCAATGCAAAAGAAGACACTACCGGCGTAACGGTAGCAGAAGATTTTATTCACGACAACCACTTTATGCTCGTTGATGGCGGCGGCCACATTCGCGGCGAATACGACGGACTGATACCAGAGGATGTAAACAAACTCATATCAGACATCAACGAACTGATGAAGGAGAAGAACTAAAGAAATTGATTGATAAAAAGAGGTAGCGCGGTAGCATTTGTGCTCCGCGCTATCTCTTTATTACTCTGTGCTGAATTTTATTGCAAATACGCGCTTATAAACTGAATAAAGCGCCCAAACCTAAACAACCTCCTTCTTTGCCCGACTTTTAGCCCACTCAATCGCCATTCTCAACTGTTCTTCGCGGGTAAGGCTGCTATTGTCGAGAAGGACCGCGTCTTCGGCTCTGCGCAACGGACTTTCATCGCGGGTACTGTCTATATAGTCGCGAAGTTCCAGGTTGTGGCGCACCTCATCCATGGTTATGTGGTGGTTGGTGGCATACATTTCCTTAAACCTGCGCATTACCCGTACATCGGGCGCTGCCGTCATAAATATTTTCAACTCAGCCGTTGGAAACACAGCAGTGCCTATATCCCGACCGTCCATCACTATGCCTTTTTTCTCGCCCATTTGCTGCTGTTGCGCTACCGCAAACGCGCGCACCTCGCGCAAAGCCGCCACCTCGCTTACCTTCTCAGATACGATCATATCCCTTATGTACGACTCCACATTTTCGTCGTTGAGGTGTATCTCAGACCGGTGATTTTCCTCGTTGAGCTCAAAAGTAAGGGCTATGTTTCCCAGCGCTTCGTGGGTCTGGGCAGCATCGGTATAGTCTACCCTATTGCGCAAAAAATAAAGCGTTATAGCCCGGTACATTGCGCCGCTGTCTATATAGTTGTATCCCAGTTTTGCTGCCAGCTCGCGTGCCAGCGTGCTCTTACCGCACGACGAAAAGCCATCGATAGCTATGATTATTTTGTGGTTAGCCATAAGGC
>CAZLPE010000030.1:28002-31768 GCA_964561325.1 uncultured Flavipsychrobacter sp. | reverse complement strand
CACCCCCACTCTACTTCACATCCTTCAACAATCTATAAGTTAGCGCGCCCAGCGCCAGCACAGCTACTATTATGGCAGGCCATAGCCAAACGGTTGTAGTGTTTTTCTTTACAACAGCAGATTGAGTTGTCGGGGAAGCTTCCAGCAGACTGTAGCTGAGCGAGGGCAGGCTATCGGGGATACTGTCCTTAAACTTAGGCAAATCATATACGGGAGCGCTTGCAGTGGCGTTGCCTGCCGCCAGCCTGTAGTTTTTACCGCGCTCCAGCCACGCTATTATTTGTCGGGATTCCTGCCAGGCGGCGGCTGCCGTTACGCGCAATGGCTGGTTATCATCGTTTTGAATCTCTATGATTATTGCCTTTGCCTTTTGCGCCGGCAGATCGAATACAGGGTTTACACCCGTAGCAAGCGTAAACGTAGCCGACGGCAGGCTTAGCGCATTGCTATCGTTATTGTCGGGCAGTATGTAGGCAGAGGCCAAGCGGCTATAATAACGCGGTCCCGAAACCGTGAGCGCCACTTTACTCACCATGTAAGACGCAGCGGCGCTCAACAACACATAAGTTTTTTTGTTGCTGCTATCGATCTGTTTTACAGTCGGCGCCGGATTGATGATATAGCCGGGCAACGCGGTAGCGGTATCGAGATCGTACACCCACGCACGCTTTATATTGAGCGGATCGGTATGCGCATTATTTATTTTCAGTCGGAAGTAGCGGTACTTGCTGTACGGAAACTGCACTACCTGCACGCTTAGTCCATCTTTGTTAGCAACCAGGGCGTTAAACTGTAAATCATCGGCAATAATGTACCAGTTCTCCCGGTCGTCGCTGCCGCTCAGCGTGGCAGTGCGTTCCACGGCATTGCTGGTCAGCTCCATTACCATGTAGGCCACGCCTGTATTAGCGTTGTTTTCCACATCCAGCAGCGTGTATTTGCCTTCGCGCTTAGTACTCAGTATGGGCAGTATGGTGGCCAACTTCTTAACAACTTGGTCTTTGTGGCGCAGCATATAGGGCGTAGCGATGTCGCCCTGCATTATGCGCAAATCACTCAGGTCCGCATTGGCAATAGCGCTCAGTTGCGGGCTGATACTTATAGCATAAAAACCTGTAACCGCCGGCGTTTGCAGCGTTGCGCTATGCGAAAAACTCTGCGCCGCCAATCTGGTACCCCAGCAAAAAGCCATAACCAGCAATAGTATCAGCCTACTCTTTATGGTCATCAATAATTATTTTTTTCAGCTTCTGATACATAAACGAAACCGTGAGCAGCAATGCGCCCAGCAATATAAATGCCAATATCTTACCGCCCTCTGAAATACCCGAAATATCGAAAGCAAACAGCTTTACCAATACCACGGAAAACAGCGTAAGCGATATGATACGCAGCGTTTTTTGCCGGTGTTTCATACCCAGCCACATGAGCGCAAACGAGCTCAACGCCCATATCACTGTTAATCCGGCCTTGCCATACTGCCCTATCAGCATAGTTGTATTACCATTGTGGTAGGCTGCTATAATATATACCTGCATCAACTCAAGACTTAAAAAACTAAGCGAAATAAGTGTAAAGAATATGCTGATGGCCTTTACATTATCAGCTACTTTATCGGACACCGCGCGCACCGCTTGTATAGTGAGGTACAAAATAACAGCCAATAGTACGCTGTCTGCCCAATGAGCCGCCATTACCATACCGCTATATCGATTGGCCAATACGCCGTCGCGCAAATTGGCTATTAGGCCTGCGCTGAATAAATAAACTACATAAGCCACAACAAGAGGCGCAAACACCGGCCATACAGATCTGCGATCGGGCTTCCGCTGCCTGTACAATAGTATTGCCAGCGCAAACGCTTCCGTTATCATACGGTGATACACATTGGGTATATCATAAACCGACAAGGTTTTGTAGATCAGATTGACGCCGAAAATAAAAGTAAGGTACAACAACCCTACCGCCACACTAAGAAACAACGACGACATGTTACGCGCTGATATACCTTCTATAAATTCTTCGTCGCCATTCTTGCGGAGCAGGTAATAATATACGCCAAAGGCCGCCACTGCTACAAGATTGGTCACCAGACCCTGAGTTGAGTTGTAGATAAGCCTGAGCTGAGAGCCGTTGAGCGATGAAACCGCGCTCCAGTCCATGAGCAAACTAATGAACGCTAAACCGCATACCAGCATAGAAGAATACTTGAATATGCGTATGCCCGAATAGCCAGACAACCAGTAGAGCAACACAAACTCAGCGCTCCAGAAAAGCGTAATGGCATGACCGTGCAACTGTATAGGTATAGTAAGGGTAAGGAACGACAGCGTAAGGCCAATGAGCAGGAAAAACAAATTGCGGTCGGCCTTACCATTTTTGTAAACGTAATAAGCCAGACCCAGATTAATAAAGCCTAATGCTAATGTAAACAAGCCCTGATACGCGCCGGCATTCCAATAATGCAGTATGGTCATTCCGGCGCCATAATAGGTAGATGTGATGAACAACAGCAACATAAAATCGAATGCCTTGAACTGGGTTTTGTTGCGCACCTGATGGAGCATGTTCATACCCATAAACAACAGGTAGAAAACCGTAGCAAACAACAGCCCAAGCGGATAGGATATTACTTTGTTGTCGGAGAGCGATGTGCCCAGCCAGCCGGCAAAAATGATGTCGGTAAATATCAGCGCAATGATATTGATAGGCGTCCAGCGTTTGAACCACGACAACGATAGCAGACCAACATTGAGCACAATAAGATATACAAACAATGTAATATAGTTACCCTCGCCGCTACTAACCATAAAGGGCGCTAAAAACCCGCCAACGGTGGCTATAATAGCCAGTTCCAGTTTGTCGTACAGTACAGATAGCGCCACCGCAAATGCCGTGATAACCACCATTATGACAAAAGCCGCCGCCTGAGGCATTAGGTGATACTGATGGTAGGCAAAAGCTATAGTGAAATAAAACACAGCAATACCGCCGCCGGCCAGCACCGAGCTAAACGACCGGTAGGTATTGCGCAGATAATGCGCCAGGCCTACCAATATGGCGCCGCAGCCCATACCTATACTCACCCTGCCTACTTCGTTTATCCAGTTTTGATCTATGGCATATTTTACAAAAAACGCTATACCCAATACCAGTATGGCGATACCAATTTTGTTGATCAGGTTTTCGCCAATAAATTTTTCGAGGTCGGGATTGTTGCGCGCCCATTTACCCATTGGGCTGTCGTCAGTTTCGTGAGCGTGCGCAGCGTCAGGTTGTTGGACTGGCTCTGTAAAGGTTGGCGTAGCCTGAGGCGCAGCAAATGTTTCTTCAGCACTGTCGGCTTGGAGCGGCGCTGCGGCTACCGACTCCTGTTCGGGGGCGAGCTCGGCAACGGCAGGCGCCTCTACCGGCTGCAGCGTTTCAACTACAGGCGGCGCAATCACCTCTTCAACAAAGATTGGCGGCGGCGGCGCTTCCTGCTGCGGGGTAGGCTTTGGTTTGTAGGGCTCATAATCCACTACCGGCGGGGGCGTTGCCTCTGCGCGAGGTAGTTTGAGGTCTGTTTTTAGCTCTTCGATCTCGATGCGCAGATTTCTTATTTCTGACGCAAGCAACTTTATAGTCTGCGTTAGCGAATTGACGTCTTCTTTTTTACCGGAACTTCTCGCTATTGTAATGATAATGAGCGCAATAATTCCCAGTATAAGCATTGCTTCCATAAAGCTTGGAATTAGGGTTAAGAAACTGCAATCGAGCAGATTAT
>CAZLPE010000030.1:0-27902 GCA_964561325.1 uncultured Flavipsychrobacter sp. | reverse complement strand
CAACAAATATAAAAGTGTATCAAAACTGCAATAATTTCACCGCTGCAAACACTCACCTACCCACTATGCGCTGGCTGCTGCTTATTCGCTGGAAAAACCTTGCTATTGTGGCGCTCACACAGTTGTTAGTATGGTATTGTCTGGGCGATAGCGCCAGTCGTTTATCTTTTGGCCTATTTATGGTTTTGTGCGGTTCTACCCTGTTTATCACCGCTGCCGGCTACATTATCAACGACATATACGATACCGAAATAGACGCTATCAATAAGCCCGACCGAGTGTTTATAGGCTCCGCAATAGCAAAGACTCCTGCTATGCTGGCCTATTGGCTTTGCAACGCTGCGGGGCTGTTGCTGGGCTTACTGTGCAGTTACTTTGCAGGCAAGGTTATGCTGGCGTTTGTACAGGCGGGCTGCATATTGCTGCTTTGGCTATATTCTGCCTACTTAAAACGCTCTTTTATGGCGGGCAATGTGGCTGTTGCAGCGCTGAGCGCATTGGTTGTTGTTGTGGTCCTATTGTATCAGCCAGTTACAGTTGCTACATCCCCTATTGCTCCAGGAATAGTGGGATATTGTTATGCCGCTTTCGCATTTATAGTCACCTGGCTACGCGAGCTGGTGAAAGATATGGAAGACGCGCCGGGCGATGCTGCTTTTGGCAGCCGTACCCTGCCCGTAAAATACGGTACACAAACTGCCTCCTACTTTGCTTACACGCTTGCCGGTGGAATATTGTTGTTGCTGGGTTGGGTTGTTGCTCAGTTATTTTTGTTGCATTTCATTTACCTGGGGGCGTATATTACACTATTGCTACTGGCTCCTTTGTCTGTATGGATGGTATTTTTCGGAAAAAACAATAGTCCGGAACACTACCATAAAGCTGCCAATTGGCTTAAAGTGATTATGTTGCCGGGTATTTGCTCACTTATTGTTTACTACTTAGAATCACAACGCTTTTTATGCGCCAGATAATACTTGCCTCACAGTCGCCGCGCCGCAAATGGCTGATGGAAATGGCTGAATTACAGTTTGATATAATTGTTGCCGATGTAGACGAAACCAACCCACCCGGTATGCCCGGCGACGATGTGCCAGAGTTTTTAGCGCGTAAAAAAGCTGCGGCAATTGCGCCCCTGGCGCCCGAAGCAGTGATAATAGCCGCCGACACCGTAGTGCTGCTGGACCACTACATATTGGGCAAACCAACCGACGAGGCCAACGCGCTGGATATACTCCGCCAATTATCTGGTCGTATGCACAAGGTAGTATCGGGGGTGTGCATACGCGACAGCGTTAGGGAGGTGAGCTTTTCTGTAACCACAGAGGTGTATTTCCGTTCGCTAACCGATGCGCAGATTCGCCACTACGTAACCAACTACAAGCCTTACGACAAAGCCGGCGCATATGCTATACAGGAATGGATAGGCGTAACAGGCATAGAGAAAATAAACGGCGACTACTACAATGTAATGGGCCTGCCCATAGGCGACCTGATAGTGGCGCTACGCGATTTTGGCATTGGGGCTTAATATTATTCGTCGCGCTGGGCTACCAATGCCGCCGTCTGAGCGGCTGTTTGCGAGCCCAGCGCCACGCCCATGCCGCCCATTCTGAACCCGCCAAAAACGCGGTCTGTAAACGCCTGCACTATGGGGCGCTTGGTTTGGCCAAACGCCATAATGCCTGCCCAGCGCTGAGCGATGGCTACATCTGATCCGGGAAGTATTATTGTGCGCAGTTTTTCCTCCAGGTCGCGCTGTATCCGTTCGTTGAGCGAAAAGTCAGTAGTTGCTTCACCTTCAAAATCCAGATTCCGGCCTCCGCCAAACAATACCCGTCCGTCTATCTCTCTAAAATAGTAGTAGCCTTTATCGAAATGATATATGCCTTTAAACCTTAAGCCGGGTACAGGCTCGGTTACCAGTACCTGCCCACGACCCGGAATAACATCGGCGCCGGGCAACAGCGTTTTGGTAAACGCATTAGTGCACACTATCAGGCGCCTGCATCTAAAGGAGTAGCGCTGGTTTCTAAACGGGTCAATCACATGCACATCTACCCCGTCGGCGTCTTCATCAAACCCCGTCGCCATTGCGCTTGTCTTTATCTCTATACCTTTTTGCATTGCCAGCCGCTGCAATGCGCGCATCATTTTGCCGCTATGCAGTTCGCCCTCGCAGGTATTCTGTATCAGGCTTTTGGTGTAGTCTGTATCAAATCCAAACTCAGCAATCTTTTTGTTTGCCAAAGCAAATGGAGCAATACCCGTAATAGGCTTTATCAATCGGTTCAGGTATTCAAGTTGCTCTAAAGCAGGTAGTTCGTTTTCGTTTATCAGTTCGTAGCTGCCATTAGTTGCATACCCAATATTGCTATCGCCAAGACGATTACGCAGCCGCTCCAACCCCTTTTTTCGCTCTGCAAACAATTCGAGCGCTTCCTGTTCGCTGGTGTGCTGCAAATCATCGAGCAATTCGGTAGCGCTGCCCATACAGGCAAAGCCGGCGTTGCGCGTACTGGCGCCTGTGGGCAATAGTCCTCTTTCCAGCGTCAGTATTTGCGCATTAGCATTTTTTTCCTGTAGCTCTATAGCCACGCTCAGCCCTACTACGCCCGCTCCTATTACTATATAATCGTAATGCAGAAAACTCTGCTTTTCCCAATAACTAAACATAACAATCCGTTTATCGTATCGCCAACCAATACATTCCAATCAGGTATAAACTTACAAATTCTTACCCACCGCAAATAAAAAAGCTTATGCGCCGCTGGTTGCAACGGCGCATAAGCAAGGATACAATAGATACAGGAAAAAAATTAGAAGGATACGGTAACAGATATGGTTGTTTGCACGTCGCCGTTGCACACAGTGATAATGGCATTACCGGGGCTAACTGGTATTAACTGATTGGTGGTTGCATCTACTGTGCAAACCGTCATATTGTCTGAGCAGAACTTCAGCACAGCGCCGGCAACAGGATTGTTTGATGCATCGAGCGCCTGAGCTGATACTGCCTGAGGTCCGCCCGTAATGTTTAGATTTACAGAAGCCGGAGCTGAAATATGCGTAACGCCTGCTGCTTTTGTACCGCAGTCGCAATCGCTCACACTTATTACTGCCACTCCCGGGTCTATGGTTGGCGATGTTACGTGCGCAATAACAATGGTACTCATAAACGGAGTGGTAGAAGTAGCCTTCATATGCACCATACCGGTATTTTCATCTACAGTAGCTATATCAAAGAAGCCGCCGGTATAAGGCACTTCCCATTTAAGACCTGCTGGCATGGTAATTTCTGATACTGCTTTAGAGGAATGGTCTACTGTATAGGCTTTTGCCACAAGCTGTTTGTAGCCATCGGGCGCTATGCTGGCCATATATGGCGTAACAATAATAGCTGTATCGGGCAGTACCTGTACTTCGGCCTGACCTACAACGCCTTTTGCCGTTGCGGTTATTACTGTGCTGCCCAATTGCAGCGCTGTTACCTTACCGCTTGCATCCACGGTTGCGACGCTTGGGTCTTGCGACGCCCAGGTAAATGTAGAGGATACTTCATTGCCGGAAACATTAAATGCTTTTGCAGACAATGTGACATTGTCGCCGCGGAAAATGCTGGAACCGCCGGGCGTAACCGTAACGCGGGTAACAGGAAGCGTAATAGGCGGCATACCCACCACCATCACTGGTATGTATACTTTGTTGTTAGCCGACAGTCCGTTGCCTGTTACTGTTATGAGGCACGAGCCTGCAGCCAAAAAGCTTACTTCGCCTGTGCTGCTCACGGTTGCCACACTCGGATTGCTGGAGCTGTAAGAATAGCCGGTTATTGTGCTTGTGCCTATGTACACAGGTTGCAGTGGTATTGTACCCGCTCCCGTTGTCCACACTATAGCCGATGGAACGACCGTAAATAATGCCGGCGTATAAACGCCTACCGGCACAGTAGCGCTGAGTTCTTTTCCGCCTGTTGTAACCTTTGCTGTAACTGTACCAAAACCAGTACCCGAGCCGGTGAACACATTGCCGCTGAACGCGCCAATACTTGCGCCGCCATCGCCGGTCACTGTCCATGTGGCATTTGCAGCCGGTGTTGTTTCCCCTTTGCCGTTTACAATTACTGCCGTATAGGGCATGGCCTGACCCGGCTCGAGGTTTACAGCTCCCGACTGTATAAACAGCGCAACGTCTGACGACGACGAAGAACCTGAGTCGCTTTTCTTACAACTCTGCCATGTAAAGGTGGTGGCAAATGCTACTGCCAGCAGACCTAAAATCGTTAGTGTCTTTTTCATTTTTCTGTGTTTAAACGTTTGTTTTTTGTGATACTTTGTTTTCGTTTTTGGCGACCATTCCGCTTTGTATGTAGCAAAAAGCCGCGCTTTGTGATTAGCTTTATTTGAAACCAAAAGTAGACTCGCCCACCTGCGCAGGCGTTAAAAGATGTTGCAAAAACGTTCAAATTTGTTGCACAGCGGCGTTGCAACACGCTTTTCGTACTAAACGAATGCAAAAAGGGCCATTGTATATCTATACAACAGCCCCCAAATGAGTACAAAACAACCGATAAACGTATTTTATTTTCCTGCTGTGCCTTCCATGCTGGGCGGATACCCAAAGTTATCTGTAAAGCATTTGGTGAAATAGGATTGCGAGGTGAACCCTGTAGCATATGCCGTTTCTGTAATATTGCTGCCGCCCTGGCGCAACAATTGTCTGGCTTTCTCAAGTCGTATGCTGCGAATTAGTTCGGATGGAGAGAAGCCAGTCAGGGCTTTTATTTTGCGCTGGAAATGGCTACGATTTACGTTCATCAATTCTGCAAGCAATTCTACCGAAAGCTGCGCATCGTCGAGGCGCTCATTGATCAGATCGTAACATCTTTGTGCAAACGGATCCATCGGTCGCTCTGATGCGCCATTGGCGCCTTCGGCTATTGCCTCGCTCTGCGGGGCGCGATTGGCATATTGCGCCATATCGAGCAGGTTGGCAACCAGCGCGGCCAACTCGTCGGGCAAAAAGGGCTTTACCATATAGGCTTGCGCCCCTGCGCCCATAGCGTCCATTTTTGCGTCTGCCGATGCTTTTGCGCTTAGGGCAATAACCGGGATGTGCCTTGTGCGCAATGTAGCCTTTAGCTCTTTAAGCAGCGTTAGCCCGTCCTTTACAGGCATCATTATATCTGTAACCACAATGTCCGGCAGATCTTCGGCAAGTACGCTCAGAGCCTCGGCGCCATTTGTCGCAGTCAGTACTCTGTAACCTTTGCCTTGCAGCAACCTACGGTTAAAGTCTAAAATATCTTTATCATCTTCTACCAGCAATACAATAGCTGCGCCATCTGCAGGCATTGGCATATCGCTCTCCGGCTGTTGTTGCGCAAAACTGAGCGTTACCGTAAATACCGCCCCCTGCCCCGGCTCGCTCACAATCTTTATTTCGCCCTTCATCAGGTTCACTAACTCTTGTACCAGCGACAGCCCTATACCTATACCTTTTGTACCTGCGTTTTCCTGTGTGCGCGTTCTATAAAACCTGTCGAAAATACGTTGTTGATCGGCGGCGGCAATGCCGGCGCCGGTATCCCATACGCTTATAGTACAGTTCACGCGCCCTGCTACCGTGCGCAGCCCTACTTCCAGCCCCACGCTGCCGCCGGCAGGCGTATACTTAATAGCATTGCTCAGCAAGTTGCCCACCACTTTTTCCAGCGCATCTTTATCAAACAAAACGTTACCCGGAGCGGGCTCTATATGCACAGTTGTTTTAATGCTTTTTTCGTTAGCCTGCAAAACATATTGCTTTGCCAATGTTTCCAAAAACTCACTCACATTGCCAACGCGCTCTTCCAGTTTATATTTTGCCGCATCTATCTTTGAGATGTCCAGCATTTGATTTATTAGCTCGTTCAGTCTGTTGGTATTGCGCTCGGCCATATCCAGTTGGTATACCAGATCGGGATCTGTTATTTTACCTTGCAGCGTTTTTACCGGGCCTTGTATCATGCTGAGCGGTGTCCGTATTTCATGAGCCACGTTGGCAAAAAACCTGCTTTTCGCCTCCTCAACCTTTTTTTGCACCCTCGATCTGATGGTTACATAACCAAACAGTACAATACCTATCAGCGCGAGTACAGTAAACACTAGTATAATGAGCAACACTTTATTTCTTTGTTTCTGCACTTCCAGGTTTGCCGTCTCCAGTTTCAACTTCTGGTCTTGTATTGTTTGCCGGTTTTTCTCACCTTCAAATTGCTTATCAAGGCGTACCACATAGTTATTAAAATCGCTTTTGCTCAGCGAATCCTGCAACATGGCATATTTATACAAATAATCGTAGGCGTTTTGGTAGTCGTGCAGCGCGGCATAGGCCTCGGCCATGGTGCCGTATACATGGGCTACTTCTTTTTTAAAACCAAAACGCTCTGCGGCCTCTACTGATCTATGGTAGTATTTCAAAGCCTCGTTATAGTTTCCTCGTTCTTCGTACAGAAAGCCAATATTAAAAATTGCTTTGTACATCTGCGCTTCATTGCCAGCCAGCTTCCACGCGTCGTAAGCGCGCAAATAATATTCTTTTGCCGAATCGGGCTTACCAGTATACTCCATAAGCGCACCGCGGTTGATGTAGTAGTATCCCCTAAGCGGCGTATTGTCTGTGCGCGACAGAATATCGGCCACTTCGTTAAGGGCAATAATTGCGCTATCGTACTCTTTCAGAAAATCGTGCATCACGGCCAGATTCACCAATTGGTTACCCAAACTGTCTTTGGGATTGAGCGCTCGGCACAGCGAAAGCTGCATTTGATAATAACTTTTCGCCTCCTTAATGTGTTGCTGGGCATAATATGCATACCCTATTTCGCCATACAGAGCGGCAATTTCCTTTTTATCTTCTGCCGGTCGGCACATCCGTAGCGCTTCAAAAAACAATGCTACCCCTTCTTTTTCTTTGTGCAGGTTAAAGAGCGCCTTGCCTTTTGCGGTCATTGCCTTGATCCGATTTTGCAAGTTATTTTGCTCCATTGCTTTTTGCAGCGCCATTTCTGCAAACTGCAACGCGGAGTCGGGCTGCTTTAGTTTAATGTAGCCTCGCGAACGCTCCAACAGGTCGTCGAAGGCGCCCGCCCCTGCATAAACCGGACTTACCAACAAACATAAAATCCATAATATCACTACAGTTATTGCCCGCATATGCTTTGTTTGGTATTGTTTCACCCGTGCTACACAAGGCAAAAGTATTGCCAAATTGCAATAATTATTTGTTAACGGCGTTTGCCGATCAGATTTGCAGCCGCACATGCTGCGCCTGCTCCGAAAATTATAGCCAACACTACAAATTATGACCACCCACACCGGACGGCTATTTGCGTTAATAATGTATTTTTACCCTCCCAAATATGGCTAAACGTATTTCTATACTCATTATCACCTACAATCGGCCCGCCGATTTGCTGGAATTATTGCAAAATATTAATACTCAGTCAGGGTTCGATTCAGTAGTAGAAGAGATTCTTTTGCTCAATAATGCCTCCACCGACGACTATACGCCGGTAAAGCAATACATAAAACAACATCCCGAATTAAAAATAGCCTATACCGACTCGCCCGAGAATCTGGGCGTAGCGCGAGGACGCAACCGCTTGCTTTCGCAAGCAAAGGGCGATATTATTTTAAGCCTCGACGACGATATGGCATTTACTCAAAACACTGATTTGCTAACGCTATCGGCATTGTTCGACGAACCTTTTTTCCGAGACGCGCACACTGGCATTATTACATTCAGGGTTTTGTATTACGACAACCAACAGGTACAAATCACAGCGTTTCCGCACAAAAAATACGATCAGTATAAAGATAAACCTCAGTTTCTGACCGCTTATTTTGCAGGCGGAGCGCACATTATGCTACGCGAAGCGTTGGGTGTTACCGGGCTTTATCCCGAAGACTTCCACTACGGTATGGAAGAATACGACCTTAGTTATCGTTTTCTGAATGCCGGATACACTATAGGATACGATAATAAAGTTACTGTACTGCATAAAGAATCGCCGCTTGGCAGGCAGCCGAGTTACAAAAAATTGCAAATGCAATGGATAAACAAGAGCAAAGTAGCCTGGCGCTACCTACCTTTTGTATACTTTGCTACTACTGCCGTTAGCTGGGGCATCCAATACATAAAAGTTGCCAAAGGGCATCCGGGCGCCTTTTTTTCAGCTATCGCCCAAATACTTCGTATTCCGTTTACGGAAACGAGGCATACTATCAACAGCGCAGCCCTGCACTACCTGAAGCGCGTAGAAGCCCGGCTCAAATTCTAACCAACCGGTAGCCAAAGCGCCCTTTGTGATTGACTAAAATAAAAAACTGCCCTATTCAGGGCAGTAAGTATCGAAAATCAGGTATTTACAAAAATATTAGCAGTACGCCTGCGTGGCCGCTTCTGAAGCTACTAAAGGAAATTCAACATGGCTGTTGTAACCCTTGTTTTTACTCAACCATATGTGCAAATCTTCGTGCGTCATTTCCAGACCATCGCTCGTTTTAGCTATCAACAGCACGGAGTAATGCTTTCCATTATAGTCGTGCGCCAACGCCATTCCGGCATCATTAAACAGCAAGTAGTACACCATGAATCTATTGCGCGACTGCTCGTCATAGGGGGCTACCACTACACAATCTATAACCGCGCATGCGCCCTCGTGAAAGGGTTGGCCAACCAAATATTGAAACTCTTCGCACTTTAGTTCAGCTTCTTTTTGAGTATATGGACCGGATGTCATAATTGTTGGAATTCTTCAGCAATATAGTGCGATTGCATTAATTCTGTAAAAATTAATGCGCTAATAACACCTAAATAACTTTATTTGTTTAACCCCTACCAACGGCATAACCAGCAGGTAAAGGATAGCCCAATTCGTCCATTATCAACTCCAGATCCGGCTCGTCTTCCGGGTTATAAATACGATCGAGGTTCATTCCATTTAGGCGCGCCCAGGCCTGCCACTTCACCGCCGTCAGCGGATTTTTAAATTCTTTCAGGGTGGAATAAATGTTCATTTGCGTTTGCCTGGCTATAAGTTTCACCAATAGAGCGCCCTGCACATCGTTCAGGCTCTTTACTTTGTCCTCAAATTTTGTCCTTACCTCGTCTTCCTTGCCATTCACAAACCGGCGCTTGTCCTTTCTTTTTATACCCGGCTCGGCCAGTTTTGCGTCTATTTCTTTAAACACTTTAGTTGCAGCATCCACATACGGCAATACCATTTGCACATAGTGTTTCTTTTGGTTGTATCTATACCTTGCAGTGTCGTTTTTCCAGCGTGCGGTTACTTTTATTTCTTTCAGTTGCACATCATAAGCCGTGTCGGGCTCTGTTTGCCCTATTGCGCTGAACGCGCCAAAACATAGTAAAATCAAAAAAGCTATTCTATTCATAACTGTACTGTAGCAATATTTATACCAATCGGCCGGTTGTAGCCCCGGGCAATTACCCCAAACAAAAAGGCCTCAGTGTTGCTGAAGCCTTTTTGACAAAAATATGAAGCAATTAATAATAAAACTTATTTCAAACCAATAATTCAAAAACGCGCTTAACGGAAAAATCCGGGGCATTTTGTTTTGAGGTATTCTTTAGGATTGCCAAATGCGCGGAAATAAATAGTCGCAGTCAAATTAGCATACCAATACCAGTCGTTTGCTTTGCTGTCGCCTCTCTGAAAACCGTAGTTAGGGTTGTTCTTATCCCAACCTACAACAGTGTTTCCACGATAGGCCATAGAGCGCGATACTTTTCCTTTGTATTTCTGAAGCGTATCCAGATTCACATAAGATTTGCTTACATCATCCAGATAGTCGGTGTTTGTATATCTGAAGCCGAGTTCGCCGGTCAACATGATTTTACGACCGATAAAAAACTTCATACCGCCGCCGAAGGGGAACGCCATGTTTACGAGGCTGTATTGCTTACGGTCGGGATACATAGGCAATCCCTGACCTTCTGTGCTCAACGGGCGCAACATAACTTTATTGCCGCTTGCATCTTCCGTAAAGGGATCGAAGTAAAACGCAGAAATACCGCCAAACAAATAAGGACTTACTTTACGTCTCAGTATATCAATTGGCAGAAAGTTAAATTCAAGAGCAGAATGAAATTCGAACAAGTGTGTAGAAAAGCTAAGATTTCTGGACACATTAACAGGAATATTGCTCAAGCTATCTGCCGCGCTGAGGTTGGTATAGGATGCGCCTACGCGAATGCCCACTCTCGGCGTCATAAAATACTTATACATAATACCGACAACAGGCTGATAGCCATAGTCGGGAAAAAGCCTTGGCTGTAAATCGCCATAGTAGTTGGAAACACCAAACATTAGGCCTATTTCGTGATGTTCAGTACCTATCATTCGCTTGTCCTGAGCCTGTAGGCACAAGGGTAAAAGCAGCGCTAAAGACAGTATAATTCTTTTCAATGCTGTAGATTTTTCAAGTAGTACGGAAAGGTAGAAACAAATTTCGGAATTATAAAACGAATAAACAACGAAAATAATATAGTCGGCAAAAATAGAGCAATTTTTCCAGAAACATTTAATTCTTAGGCCACATACTCAACAAGCAATGCGGATACCTTATTTTTGTGGAAAGTTAAGCATATTGCCCGATGAATTTAATTAAGGACTTACAGGAAAGGAACCTGCTGCAAGATATAATGCCCGGCACTGAAGAGTTGCTGCTCAAGGAAATGATAAGCGGTTATATTGGTTTCGACCCTACCGCAGACAGCCTGCATGTTGGCAGCCTCCTGCCTATAACCCTGCTCATGCGTCTGCAACGCGCGGGCCACAAACCCTATGCATTAGTTGGCGGCGCTACAGGAATGGTGGGCGACCCATCGGGCAAATCGGCAGAGCGCACCCTGCTGGACGTGGCTACTATACAGCAAAACTGCGATGGCATACGCAAACAACTCGAGCGCTTTCTCGATTTCAATAGCGATGCCCCCAATGCAGCGATCTTGGTCAACAACTACGACTGGTTTAAAGATTTTTCTTTCCTAAACTTTATCCGCGATGTGGGTAAGCACATCACCGTAAACTACATGATGTCTAAAGACTCGGTAAAAAACCGACTGGAGAACGGCATGTCGTTTACCGAATTCACCTACCAACTGATACAAGGCTACGACTTTTTGCACCTCTACGACAACCATAAAGTACGCCTGCAAATGGGCGGCGCCGACCAATGGGGTAATATAGTAACAGGATCGGAGCTGATAAGGAGAAAATCGGGAGGCGAAGCATATGCATTCACCTGCAAACTCATTACCAAGGCCGACGGCTCAAAATTTGGCAAATCGGAAGGCGGCAATATCTGGCTCGATCGCAACCGTACATCGCCCTATTTGTTCTACCAATACTGGTTCAACTTGCCCGATGCCGATGCCGCAAAAATGGCGCTTATATTTTCTTTTAAGACTGTAGAGGAAATAAAAGCCCTCATTGCCACCCACGAACAGGACACTGCCCAACGCCTGCTACAAAAAGCGCTGGCCGACGAACTGACCATTCTGGTGCACAGCGAAGAAGACCTTGCCTTTGCCAAGCAGGCATCGGACCTACTCTACGGAAAATCATCTATAGAAATGCTCCGTTCGCTGGACGAGCGCCAACTACTGGAAGTAATGGACGGCGTAAAACAAGCTACAGGCCAAAAGGATAGCTTGACAGAAGGTCTGGATCTGCTCACGTTTTTAACGGAATCAGGTATCTTCCCATCGAAAGGCGAAGCAAAAAAAATGATTCAGAGCGGAGGTTTCAGCATCAACAAAGAAAAAGTAACCAAAATAGACTTAAAGCTGACTGATGAACTGCTGCTCAATGGTAAATACCTGCTGCTCCAAAAAGGTAAAAAAGATTATACACTTGCCATTTTCAGCTAATCCCTGAGGTGGTAATAATATAAAGTACCGGTATTTTCCAGAGGACAACCAGATTAATTAACTCGTATAAAATCATGCCGCCGCGCCTGCTCCGTACGCTACTACTTTCACTGGCCTTGTTTGCGCTAACATTACCTGCTTTTTTTTGCAGTAGTCCGGCGGAAACCAATGCCGGGGAGGCAGAACACCCCACGTCGCCGTGGCTGAATGTGTACGACACCAGCGCGCACTATGTGGGCATGCAAACCTGCAGGGGCTGCCACCAGAGCATTTACGAAACATTTATACAAACAGGTATGGGGCAGTCGTTTGGTCATGCCAACCATGCCAAATCAGCCGCCGACTTTACGCCTGCTCATGCACTCGTTTACGACACTGCGCTCGATTTTTACTACAAGCCCTACTGGGTAGGCGATTCCTTTTATATTATGGAATTCCGTACCGAGGGCCGCGATACTGTGCATAAGCTGATACACAAAGTAGATTTTGTAGTTGGATCGGGGCAACATACCAACTCGCACCTTTTTGCTACCAACGGCTATATGTATCAGGCGCCTATAACGTTTTACACGCAAAAACATCGCTGGGACCTTGCTCCCGGTTTTGAGAAAGGCGCCAACAGCCGCTTTCAGCGCATGATACAAATAGAGTGTATGAGCTGCCACAACGGCTACCCTGATTTTGTATCGAATAGCCAGAATAAATTCAATGTTATACAAACGGGCATAGACTGCGAACGCTGCCACGGGCCGGGCAGCCTGCATGTGTACGACAGGCAAAACAATAAACCTGTAGACACATCTAAAGGCCCCGACTACACCATTGTCAATCCCCGCCGACTGTCGGTAGAGTTGCAGAACAATATTTGCCAGCGCTGCCACCTGCAAGGCATTTCGGTGCTCAACGACGGCAAAACGTTTTTCGACTTCCATCCGGGTATGAAACTGTCGGAGGTTATGAATGTGTTTATGCCAGAATACGAAGGCGCTCAAGACAAAATGATCATGGCAAGCCATGTAGAACGCATGAAAAAAAGCAGGTGTTTTGTGCAGAGCGGTAAAATGAGCTGCATTACCTGCCACAACCCACACGTGAGCGTTAAGTTTACGCCGCGGGCACAGTATATAAATGCCTGCCAGAGCTGCCACGGAGCCAACCAAACCCAATGCAAAGAAACCCAACAAGCACGCGCTGCTAAAAACAACGACTGCGTAGCCTGTCATATGCCGCACAACAGCAGCATAGACATTCCGCACGTGGCTGTTACCGACCACTACATACGCAGCAGACCTATAGATGATACGCTCAAAAAAAAGATTACAGCCTTTTTGGGCATGAAGTGCTTCAACAACGACCACCCGGACGCCATAACAACTGCGCGTGGATTTATGGAGTTTTACGAACGGTATGCGCCCTCGCGCGGATTGCTCGACTCCGCCCTGCTCTATCTGGGCAAGCAGGCAACTGTAGAGGCTACTAAAAAACAAAACCGCGACTATATACGCGCCTACTTTTTGCTGAAAGACCCGGCAAAGGTGATTGGCTATGCAGCCGGTTTGCTACCCGATGCCGTTGCCGATGCATGGACAGCATACAGGATTGGAGAATCGTACTTTATGATGCAGCAGCCAGACACCGCGCTGAAATGGTATAAACGCGCAACAGACATCTGGAAATATTCGCTCGATTTTCAAAACAAGTATGGTATTTGCTTGCTCGAGCTTCGCCGCATACCTGAAGCAAAGGCGGTATTCGAATTTATAGTACGCGAGAACCCAAATCATATCAGCGCAATGACCAATCTGGGTTACATAAGCATGCAGCAGGGCGACAATACCATGGCCTACGACTACCTGAACAGGGCCAACCAGCTATCGCCCGACTATGAACAAAACCTAATAAATATGGCGTTGTGGTTTCATAACAACAACCAAAACGATAAGGCAAAAATATGCGTAGAGCGCCTGCTGAAAAAACACCCCGACAACGAACAAGCTAAAGCAATGTTGCTGGATCTGCAACATATGTAGCTATGAATTCCGAAATACAATTACAATTAGGGGGATGCCATTATATAATTTGCATGTACTTTTGCGCTCCCTAACCTTAGTAAGCTACCCATAACCGCACCGCAACTAAATGAACAATTAACAAACGCGATTTGAAACACCTGTTATTTTTTTTACCGGCTTTTTTCTTTGCATCGGCCGCTTTTGCACAGCAACCGCACAGACAAGTAAAAAAGTACAATAAAATGCGCCGAAAAATACTCAACCGTCCGGCCAATTGCTCGGACGTGTACATTGTGGCGGCTACCGGAATAAACAGTAATACGAGCGCGCTTGGTTTTTGTTTTGATATACCGGTACATAAATCAATAACTGTCGAGTCGGGGGTAGGTTTAGGACTTTACGGCTATAAAATATATTTGGGCAGCAAGTACTATTTCAGCGAGTGCCACCGTGGATGGGCCTTGGGCGCCGGCATTACCTACAATACCGGATCAGATAAGTTTACCTGGGATCTGGAAACGGTAAACGGTAAGAACGAAAAAGTATCCGTCGATTTTTTACCCCAAACCAACTTATTCGCTTCTATTTACCATTACTGGACAATGGGCAGCGCCAATAACAGATTTTACATACAGGCAGGATACTCGCAACCGTTGGCCACCAACAAATTCCAACAAACTGACGGACCGATACTCAGCGACAACTCAAAAACATTGCTTACGTATATTGGTCCCGGCGGCCCAATACTTGCCATTGGCTTTTCTGTTGGACTGAACAACTAATGACCTACAATGAAAAAGCGTTTGAACACCGGAGTATCCAAACGCTTTTTATAATTCTCTAAAAATGGTTCCTTACAGCGCTGCTGCATATCTTGCGCTCACTGCAGCCCAATCTATTACATTCCATATCGCTTTCAGGTAGTCGGGGCGCTTGTTCTGATATTTCAGATAATACGCATGTTCCCATACATCTATTCCCAGTATTGGCGTTCCTTTCACTTCGGCTACATCCATAAGAGGATTGTCCTGATTAGGTGTAGAGCTTACCTGTAGTTTACCGTCTGCCACCAGAAGCCACGCCCAGCCGCTGCCAAAACGAGTAGCGCCTGCTGTGTTCATTTTTTCTTTCAATTCGTCTATCGAACCGAATGTTGCGTTTATTGCCGATGCCAGTTCTGCAGATGGTTCGCCGCTGTTGGCGCCCAGCACAGACCAAAACAGACTGTGGTTATAATGTCCGCCGCCGTTGTTGCGCACCGCCGCAGGATAAGCAGATATATTAGCCATCAGTTCCTCCAGCGATTTGTTTTCGCCTTCAGTACCGGCCAGCGCCTTGTTCAGGTTGTCTACATATGCCTGATGGTGCCTGCTGTGGTGTATCTGCATGGTCATTGCATCAATATGGGGCTCCAGCGCATCGTAAGCGTAAGTAAGTGCGGGAAGTGTGTGTGTCATAGTAAATTTATTTTTAGTTTTTGGTAGTTACCGAAAATCAAAGTTAAGTCAATCCATTGTGTTATTTGTACATCCAAATCATAAGAAATGCACATAGGCGCATAAACAATTTGCGCACACGCTACAGCGCCACCAATTCTTTAGCATTATTTATAGCGGCCTCGCTGGGCGTTTCTCCGCCTATCATACGCGCTATTGCCAGTATGCGTTCTTCCTGCCCCAGTACCCTTACATTGGTAGTTAGGCGTTGGTCGGCTCCGGCATGCTTGTATACATAAAAATGGCGGGTACTTTTTGCCGCCACTTGCGGCTGGTGGGTTATACATATAACCTGATGATACTGCGCCAGATCGAGCAGTAATGCCCCTACCTGCCTTGCCGCTTCTCCGGATATGCCGGTATCCACTTCGTCAAATATCAATGTGGGCATATGCATAGCTTTAGCTGTCAGCGATTTTATGCACAGCATTATTCTGCTCATTTCACCGCCCGACGCCGCCTTTTGCAACTGCTGAAACTGACCGCTCTTATTTGCGTCCAGCATAAACCTTACTACGTCTGTGCCATGGGTTGTGGGGGCTACTGTCTCAAGTCGCACGTCAAACCGCGCATTGGGCATGCCCACCAGTACCAACAACTCGTTCATGCGCTTCACCAAACCCGGTATCTGCTTTGTGCGGCTTGCCGATAGTTTTGCAGCATCGGCCATTAGCTCCTTATATACAGCGCCTTCTTCCTTTGCCAAACGCTCTATGGCTTCATGCACATCCATAGTTGCTTTCAGTTCTTCTTCCAAATGCTGCTTTATAGCGAGCAATTCTCCGGTATGTTTGGCGCCATGTTTTTTCAGCAGCTTGTAGCCCAGATCCACCCGTTGTTGCAATTCGTCCATTACCTGCGGGTCGAGGGTTACTTTTTCTTCTTCGCTTTCCAGTTCCGCAGTTACATCTTTCAGTTCTATCCATACAGATGCCACCCTTTCCTGAAGCGCTTTCAAGCCCGGCATTACATCGGCTACACCCTGCAACTGCTGATTGATCCGTTTCAGTTCGTTGAGTATGGGCGCGTCGCCTTCATCCATAGCCGCGCGCGCCGCCTGCAATACGCTTATTATGCGCTCGGCATGGCTCATTTGTTTCAGCTGCGCTTCCGCCCGCTCTATCTCCTCTTCTTTAAAGGCTGCCTGCGTTAGCTCGTCGAGCAAAAACTGCTTATAGTCTGCCTCCTTTTGCCACAGCGACTGACGCTCGCGATAGTCGGCCAGCTTTTGTTTTATCGATTTGTACTTGTAGTATAGTTGGCGGTAGCTTTCGCACGCAGCCACGTTTCCACCTATAGCGTCGAGCGCATCCATCTGAAAGTTATCTTCCTCCAGCGCCAGATGTCCGAATTGCTGATGGAGATCAACCAACAACATGGTCAACTTATTCAGTATAGTAAGTGTTACGGGGGTATCGTTAATAAACGCCCTCGACTTGCCGGTTGTAGATATTTCTCGCCTTATGATACATTGCGCATCGTAATCGAGCTCGGCTTCTTTCAGCGCATGTTTAAAAACATCATTATTGCTAATATCGAAATACCCTTCAACAACAAGTTTGTCGTTTTTATTGATGAGGGCAGATGAATCGGCGCGTTCACCCAAGATAAGCGACAACGCCCCAAGAATAATGCTCTTACCGGCGCCGGTTTCACCGGTCACAATGTTCAACTGCGCGTCCGGTTCTATTACCAGATAATCAATTATGGCGTAGTTCTTAATAACTAACTTCTGAAGCATACCCCAAAATTAATAAAGAACAATCAACCACTGGATAATACTTATCAGGCTGAGGTAATTATTTAACGTCGCGTAAATAGCGCAGCAAAAGTCATACAGCGGGCGCGCTCTATTACCTGATCAAGGTAACATTACCCTGATGGCGCTCCATCTGTCCGTCTTTGAACGTAGCGCTGATCAGAAACACAAATACACCCTCCGGCTGCGCAACGCCGTTAAAGGTTCCATCCCATCCTCTGCCATCGAGGTTGGTTGTTTCAAAAATCAGCTGCCCCCAACGGTTGAATATCTCCATTTTAAATGTAGTTAATCCGCTGGTGAGGAACTGCCTTGGGAAGAAATAATCATTTACACCATCGCCATTGGGAGAAAAGACGTTTGGAATATTCATGTAACAATCGTTCTTAACCCATACCGTGTCGTTGGCAATACAGCCGTTTACATTCACCGTCACTGAGTAGTAACCCGGAGCCGCAACAGATATTTGCGAACCGGTTGCTCCGGTATTCCACAACCAGCGCGCTCGCTTGTTGCCCTCATTAGTGTGGTCGGCAAGTATTATTGGCACTCCCCCGGGACAAATTGCAGTGTCTTCGCCAAGGTAAACCGTTGGGTGATCTATCACCAGCACCGTGCGTTGCACGCTTGTGTCGGGGCAGGCTCTGTAAAACGCTTGTAGCGTTACCGTATACAATCCAGCCTTATCAAAGCCATGTACTATAGGATTTACATTGCGCATGGTAGTTCCATCGCTAAAAGTCCACATAGTACCTGTGCCGCCAAGATTAGAGAACAGCCCTGTAAATGTTACATCGTGGCCGCCGCACAACACAGAATCTGTAAGGTTCATACTAATTGCGCTAATAGAATCGACCTCGAACACCTGACGAACAGTATCGAGACAGGGCACGTAATTACGCATTGCAAGTATAACATTATACACACCTGCTTTTTTAAATATGTGCGTTACGTTTTTGTTGGTATCAATGACGCCATCGCCAAAAAACCAGGTATAGCTTACAGCCGTGCCTATAGTATTGTTGGTAAACACAACAGGCTTACCCTGACACAGAAAACTATCCGGCGTAGCGGTAAAACCTGCATCAATCAGGTTATCGATATCCATAAACTGTGTAATGCTGTCTTTGCAGCGACCGTTTGTTATATACAGCTTCACAGCATAAACGCCGGGCGCAGTGTAGATATGCACCGGATTTACCGACGTAGCCACACTACTATCGCCAAAATCCCAGATGTAGGTGAGATCAGATGCAGGCGCAGATGTGTTGGTAAAATATACGGTATCTGCCTTGCACGTCTTAGCAATACGGAATGTATACCCGGGTGTGATAGGCGGAGCCACCAGCGTAACTGGGCCAAGCGCATTAGAAACGCACACCCTGCCCGTGCGAGCAATAAAATCGTTGTACGTTCCTTCGCACAAACCCGAAAACACCACCTGACTATCAATTCCTATTGTTACGCTCACAGGTGGTTGTGCCACGCCATTGAGCGTGTACGATATTGTATCGGTCTGGCCGGGGTATAAACCATAAAGCTTAATCACACCGTCGCAGTAGCCGCATTTTGTAGGATTGGTGTACCCCAGCTTGCGCATTGTAAATGGCGGAACCACAAGGTTGGCCGGGCCAAGCGTATCGGTAATACATGACCCGCCAGTGCGCACCACAAAATTATCGTACAATCCAAAACACAAGCCCGTCATGCGCACCTGACTATCGGCAGGTATCAGCGAAATGATTGGCGGTTGCGCTACCCCATCTACAGTATAGTAAACAGTATCGAGATTGCCGGGGTGCAAGCCATAAAGTGAAATAGTACCATTGCAAATACCGCAAAACTCAGGGTTGGTATAACCGAGTGAGCGAACGGTAAACGGAGGTACTGTTAGCGTAACAGGCCCCAATGTATTAGAAACGCATATACCGCCTGTACGGGCAACAAAGTTTGCATAAACGCCATGGCATAGGCCGGTAATTACTACCTGGCTATCTGCCGCTATCAATCGTATTATAGGTGGCTGAGGTACGCCGTCCTTGGTGTAGCTAATCGTATCGAGGTTACCGGGGTGCAAGCCATATAACGTAATGGTACCATTGCAAATACCGCAGTAATCTGGTTCGGTATAGGTTATGGCGCGCATGGTAAACGGCGGCACTGTCAGCGTAACCGGCCCAAGGGTGTTAGAAACACAGACGCCGCCGGTACGGGCGACAAAGTTATTATACACCCCTGCGCACAAACCAGATATTACCACCTGACTGTCAGCCGCTATCACCCTTACTATTGGCGGCTGCGCAACGCCGTCGCGGGTATAAGTAATGGTATCAGTTTCACCCGGATACAAACCATACAGTGTGATAGAACCATTGCAAATACCGCAATATTCCGGATTTGTTGCTCTGAGCGTACGCATTGTAAAGGGCGGTACTGTAAGCGTAACCGGACCAAGAATATTAGATACACAAGCGCCGCCGGTGCGTGCAATAAAGTCGTTGTATACGCCTTGACAGAGTCCTCGTATCACCAGTTGACTATCTGCGCCTACCAGACCCGATACCGGAGTTTGCGTTACGCCGTCGCGGGTATAACTCACTGTGTCGCGCGTACCCGGATACAAACCATGCACTGTTATTGTACCGTTGCAGGTGCCGCAATAGTCAGGATTGTTAAAGGAAAGCGAACGTATAATAAATGGAGGTACCGTAAGCGTTACCGGGCCTAAAGTGTTGGATACGCAAACACCGCCCGTGCGCGCTACAAAATTTGCATATACGCCCGGGCACAATCCGGTAATAACCGCCATACTATCGGGGCCTATTAGTCTTACCACAGGCGGCTGAGGAACGCCATCCATTGTATAGCTGATAGTGTCGCGCTGTCCGGGATATAGTCCATAAAGTACTACGCTACCGTTACATAGCCCACAATATTCCGGATTAGTGTAGCTGATAGCCCGCATGGTAAATGGCGGCACAGTAAGGGTTACCGGCCCCAGTGTATTAGATACACAAACGCCGCCTGTACGTGCAATAAAATTGGCATACACACCCGGGCACAACCCTGTTATGGTTGCCGTGCTATCTGTTCCTATCAATCGTACTACAGGAGTTTGTGGAATACCGCCCAATGTATAGCTTATCGTATCGCGCTGACCGGGTCGCAATCCGTAGAGAGTTATACTTCCGTTGCATATACCGCAGTATTCTGGGTTAGTGGCTCTTAGCGCGCGCATTGTAAAAGGCGGTACGGTAAGCGTAACCGGGCCAAGCGTATTCGACACGCAAACGCCAGACGTACGCGCTACGAAGTTTGCGTAAACGCCTGCACACAAGCCCGTAATCACTACCTGACTGTCGGCGCCTATAAGGCGCACTATCGGTGTTTGCGGCACTCCGCCCCAAGTATAATTTATTGTATCGGTTTGCCCGGGCCTTAAGCCGTACAAAGTCACTGTACCGTTACAGATACCGCAGTAGTCGGGATTGGTAGACCGTAATGTACGCATCGTAAATGCCGGATTGACCAGATTCAGCGGACCCACAGGCGGCGATACGCAATATCTGCCGTAGGTAACAGTGATATTACTATATATACCCGCCGATAGGCCGGTAAGTACAATGGTACTATCAACCCCAACTACCCGCATTAAGGGTGGTTGCGGTACTCCGTTAAGATTGTAACCTATACTATCTCTTGCGCCCGGCGTTAATCGCGACAATGTGATTGTTCCATCGGTAGCGCCACAGTAAGTAGGGTTGGTAAAGGCAGTGCCCGGCGTTACAATAACCGGAGGGGCAATAGTAAAGGTTGTGCTATTGGTACAACTTTCGGGCAGCGCTCCAAAAATAGTAATGGTATATGTTCCCGGCGAAAGGCTATCTATAAACGAGCCGGTCACACCCAGGTACGTAGCAATAGTATCGCCAAGGGAATTGGATATTTTCACCGTCCAGGGGCGACTTGTGCCTCCGGGTATTACCGAAATAGCAGCCCGCGCCTGACAAGTGGCCAGCGATGCAAGCGTACGGCTTATTGTAGGTACCGGAAGTATTTTTATGGTGTATGCTAATGTCTGCACCCCCGACAATGGACAGTTGTTGTCGGTGTAAGTAACGAAGAAGGTATATATACCGGGCGTTACGCCAGTAGAAGTCCAGGAGAATGTACAATGCGGCGAACGCGTGCCATTGCCCACAATAGAAAAAATTGCCCCTACAGGTAGCCCTGAATAGGTTACCGTGATGCGGCTGGCGGTATCGGGCTCTATGGGATTGATGCTTACAGAAAACGGCCCCGTGTTTGCGCACGTATGAAAATGCGTACTGTCGTCTATTACCCCATTTACCGCATCTACCAGTCGTGCTGTAGGCGGCGTAGTGGTGCACGTCAGCACCAAAAAAGTCATCTCCCGCTGGCTTGTACCTATCAGCACACCGCCTCTGCGCTCTTCTATGTTATACACCACCAACGATCGCTGAAGTGCATTGGGCACAAAAGAAAACTGACCTGTGGCAGGATCGAAAGAAAAAGAACTGGTGGCGAGGGGCCTTGTGCCCGAATAACCGCCAAGGTATACTACCGGGCTTGTACCCGGAACGCTCGTAGAAGAGCCGGCAATGCCCGGCACTAATGAAAACGTAAGACTATCGCCCTCCGGGTCTACAGCGCCGGGATTATAATTGTCGTTATTGTCCAGACAAAAGAAAGGCGTTGGCACTACAGACAGTATAGGATTTGAATTGTCTACTGTGGAATTATTCAAAGTATCCTCGAGCTGAATGTAAGTTACCGGACTTGACGAAATATTTGTAATAGATAAAGCTCTACCCGCAAGCGAGCCTCCAAGATTGCCGGTAAATACAAAACGCCAAACCGTGGATCTATAGGGCAGTGTGTATGTATATGTATAAACAAACTTTTTTATACCAGGTATCGTATAAGATGTGTTGGTACATTGCGTGTTAAGTAAATCAGCAGGACATACCGGAGTGATTTCTACGCCTGTAGATGGCGGCTGAATAGCCATTGCCACTGTCGCCCTCAAATTGTCGCCGTCGTATATATACAACTCCGGCCTGTTGGTAGGCAGTGCATCGTATGCGCCCGACATTCCCGCCGATCCGCAATTGCCATACGCTATGAGCGTTATTTTATAGGTATTACCGCTGATATGGGTGTAAAACAAGTCCATACCTACCAAGTGATTACCAAACGCAACAAAGCCTGACAATAA
This sequence comes from uncultured Flavipsychrobacter sp., assembly GCA_964561325.1. Classification (GTDB taxonomy): domain Bacteria; phylum Bacteroidota; class Bacteroidia; order Chitinophagales; family Chitinophagaceae; genus Nemorincola. The sequence goes on along the minus strand of CAZLPE010000030.1, from coordinate 5,456 downwards.
CAAAAGTACTGTCAGAAGCCCTTTATGCAGATAGGTAGATGCGGCCTTCATAAAAAAACGGTTAGATAAATCTTCTATAAAACATCCCGTAAAGAAGTTTAACGCAAATGTACAGCAAAACGTATATCACAAGATTAAAATGTTCATTGAAACTATCTATTAGCTACATCAAACATCAAAGTGCGCCAACTTATTACCTGCACTTTACAAAACCCTAACAAACAATGATTTGCAAACAACGTTTATTTTAAACTACAATAAAGGACAAAGGTTTAATGGTTTTATTGAAAAAGCCGTCTCTTTTTAAAGAGACGGCTTTTGTACATTTTACATGCGCTTATCGCAATAGTGTAATATTTCCTTGATGCGATTCGATCTGACCATCTTTGAACTTAGCCTCAATCTTGTAGATATATACGCCTTGTGGCTGAGGTGTGTCATTGAGCGTTCCATCCCAACCCTGACCTTCAACTACGCTTGATTCAAAAATCAACTGACCCCAACGGTTGTATATGCTCATTTTGAAGCTAACCAATCCTTTGGTAAGCAATGCGCGAGGGAAGAAGTAATCGTTCACGCCGTCGCCGTTTGGAGTAAATACCGTTGGCATGCTTACATAACAATCATTGGCAACCCAAACAGTGTCTGATGTTGTACAACCATCGATATTAACAACGGCAGTATAGGTGCCTGGTTTGTTTACAACTATTGATGGTCCTGTTTCTCCTGTGCTCCATTTCCATCTTGCGCTTGGGTTAGCAGAGTTTCTTTCGTCAGAAATTCTGATTGGCTCACCGCCGGGGCATATGGCTTTGTCTTCGCCCAGATACATATCCGGAACAGGGTACACTCTAATAGATTTTGTTGAAACCAACGAAGGACAAGCTCTGTAGTTAACGTCTGCTTTGATAGTGAGCGAACCTGTATTATCAAATGAATGCAGCACAGGGTTTACGTTCTTCATTGTTGTTCCATCTCCAAAATCCCAAATCACTTCTGTTTTGCCGATGGTAGTAAACAATCCTGTGAAAGTCACTTCCTGTCCGCGGCAAATTACCGTATCCGTTGCCAGTATTTTGATCGGGCTAATTGAATCCACTGTAATAACGCCGTATGCAGTATCGTAGCATGGTACAGAGTTGCCAGCTATCAACATTATCTTGTATGTGCCGGTGTTGGCATAAACGTGACTTGTGTTGAAGTTGTTATCGGTTTTACCATCGCCAAAGTACCATGCAAATGTTGGGCTGGTACCGGTAGATGTATCTGTAAAGGTAACCGGTGTGCCTTGGCAAACGTATGGATATGGAGCTATTGTAAATCCTGCGTCGATAAAGTTGTTCAATACAACCGTTTGCGTCAGCGAGTCTACGCATTTACCATTGGTAATGATCAATTGTACATTATAGCTTGCGCCCTTAGTGTTTCTATATATATGTTTCGGATTTGTAGCTGTGTCTGTAGTACCGTCGCCAAAATACCATTTGTAGGTCAATTCAGCCGCTGGCGTAGATGAGTTTGTAAACAGTACGGTATCGCCGCTACAGCCCTCTCTTACAGAGAAATTATATCCTGCACGTATTGCTGGAGCTCTCAAAGGTATTAACCCCATGGTAGCGGTAGTACAAACACCCGCTGTATGCACGAAGAAGGAATTGTAATCGGCCTCGCAAAGCGCTGTAAGCTTCATAATACTATCTGCGCCAATATATGCGGTAGCAGTTGTAGGCACACCGCCTATTGTATAGCTCAGCGTATCCAATTGTCCGGGATGCAAACCATAAATTGTTATTTCACCATCGCAATAACCGCATTTTGCAGGAGCTACGCCTGTAATGTTGCGTAGTGTAAATGGAGGATTAGTCAGGTTCAGCGGTCCGGCAGGGCGAGTCAAGCAATAACCCGATTTGATAACTATATTGTCATACACACCCGCCAATAGTCCTCGCAATGTATCCGTACCATCGGCCTCGACGACAAATCCATAACCAGGTTGAGGTGTAGTATTGTAATTGTAGAACATAGTATCCACATCGCCGGGGTTCAAAAGACTAACTACAATACTACCATCCCGAGCGCCGCAATAGGTCGGGCTGGTAAAACGAGCGGGCGAGGTGATACGCGGCGTATCTATAGTAAACGGATAGTCTACAGCGCACTGATTAGTAACATCAGAGAAAATAGTCAGGTGGTAACTACCCGGAGCCAAACTATCTATAAACGCCGTAGTATCTACAAAAGACTGTATAGTATCGCCTATCACATCGCTTACTTTTATTCGCCATGGTTTACCTGTACCGCCGGGTATTACATAGAATGCGGCCTTTCGGTTGCACGTTGCCGGCGCGATAACAGAATCTCGGATTGTTGGCACCGGATATATTGTAATGGAGAACGCATAGGTTTTAGAACCAACCGTTGGGCAATGGTCATCGGTAGCAGTTATGTAAAACACATAGTCTCCGGGCTGAACTACGCCTGTAGTTGTTACCCATGTAAAGTGCACATGAGGATGACTTGTACCATTACTATCTACCACAAAAACTGATCCGGGTGGCAATCCGGTAGCAGTTACCGTTATATGATTAGCTGTGTCTGCTTCTTTAGGATTGATATGCAAAGAAAAAGGTCCGCTGTTGCCGCATACCACAAAGTGATGCGAATCGGTAGTGTCGCCGCCTGTAGAAGTAAAAGAATCTATGCCGCCTGTGGGCGCCGTGGTAGTACAGGGCAGTACCAGAAAGCTCATCTCGCGCTGCATGGTTCCTACCATTATCGGGCCTCGGTATTCGCGTATGTTGTATACTACTACAGCGCGTTGTGTGTAGGCATGAAAGCACAACTGACCTGTTCGCGGATCGAAAAAGAAGGTATAATCATGCACTCTCAAGGGAGTAGGGCCGCTAACCATTTGTACGGTTGGCAACAACCAGGCAGTGCCCACATAACCAACAGGACCGCCGATAGCGCAGCTACCAGAACCGTTAGTAGCAGGAATCAAAGCAAACATCAAACTATCGCCCGCAGGACGGGTGAGGTAGTTTGTATCATAAAGATCAACTGCGCCGGGGTTGTAGCAGTTCGTATTGTCATTGCAAAAGAAAGGTACAGGTTCTACTGTAAGTACTGGGCTTGAATTATTAGGAACATCTAAGTTGTTCAATGTATCTATCAACTGTACAGTAGTTCCGCCAACGATATTATCGAGCGCAGCGGCACGACCAGAAGATTGGCTGCCATTGTCGCCAGTATAAATAAAGCGCCATACGCGAGACGCGCGTGGCAGCGTATAGGTTGTGCTGTATACAAACTTTTTGATACCCGGCGTTGCATAAGCTGTGTTAGTACATTGCGTAGAGTCGCGCATACGTGGGCATACGGGCGAAACTTCTACTCCCGCGCTCGGCGGCTCAATTGGTAATCTTAACGTTGCCACATTTGTAGGTCCATCGAAAATACAAACTTCGGGCGTACCGGTGGGTAAGTTTGAAAATACCGGACGACTCGGCAAACCACAATCGCCGTAAAGCACGACCGTAATTTTGTAAGTGTTCCCCGATATCCATTTGTAAAACAAGTCGGCGCCCACCACATGCGATGCATGAGCGCTGATGCTCAACAAGATCAATGTTACCGAGCATAAAAGACCGCGTAACCAGGGTTGTAATAGTTTTTTCATAAAAATTTATGAGCGTGGTTAAAAATGTTTGCCGTATTAATCAGTAATAGACAGCAAGAAACATAAAACAGTTTGCTAAAATTCAAAAAAAAATAGAAAACCGCCAGTTTTTTGTCCGACTTCCGCCGATTAATATCTCTGAGTATTAAAACGGCAAACAAATATACGCATTAGGAGTGCGAAACTACATTGATATATTTGAAATACAAAACCAACTCACAATCAACACACATTTTGCGCTGTATCAATTTTGTGTTCTTTCAAATGCTACAGATTATTGGGCAATTTGCTTACATTAAGCCTCGGTGTATTTTCCAACGCCAACGCTTTCTGAGCAAGATATTACCTGCCATAGTTACTGCACTGCTCAATAACAGAAAAGCCGCCCAAATAGGAGCGGCCTTTCACTTTATATTTTATCAGCATTATCTAAGCAGCGTCACGTTGCCTGTGTAATGCTCTATTTGACCATCTTTGAATTTTACGTCTATAACGTATACGTATACGCCATTGGGCTGCGGTGTATTGTTCATTGTGCCGTCCCAACCCTGACCGTCTATCGAAGTGGCCTCATAAATTAACTGTCCCCAGCGATTGTAAATATTCATTGTAAAGCTGGTTAACCCTCTTGACAATAATTGGCGGGGGAAGAAGTAATCGTTTACACCGTCGCCGTTTGGAGTGAATATGTTGGGCATACTCAGATAGCAATCGTTTGCTACCCAAACTGTGTCAGAGTTTGTACAGCCATCCACATTTACTACAGCGCTGTAATAACCAGGCTTGGTTACCACTATACCTGGCGTTGTTTCGCCTGTGCTCCATTTCCATCTTGCAGCCGGATTACCTGAGTTGCGATCATCATTTATTTTGATGGGCTCGCCGCCGGGGCATATCGCCTTGTCTTCGCCAAGGTAGATATCTGGCACAGATATCACATGTATCTTCTTGGTTGCTGTCAACTGCGGACATGCTCTGTATAACACATTGGCTGTAATAGTGAGCGATCCAGTATTATCGAACGCATGTAATACAGGGTTCACATTTTTGATTCCGTTACCATCGCCAAAATCCCAGTTTACTTCTGTTTTGCCAATCGTTGTAAACAGACCGGTAAATGTTACTTCCTGACCGCGACACAGCACTGTATCGGTCGCCGCTATTTTAATTGGGCTAATTGAGTCGACCGTAATCTGACCATAAGCGGTATCATAACAAGGAACGCTATTGCCAGCAATCAGCATTATTTTATACGTACCTACCCGTGCATAAGTATGGGTAGTATTGAACGAATTGTCGAAAGCGCCGTCGCCAAAATACCATCTAAATGTTGGGCTTGTACCGGTTGATGTATCTGTAAATGTTACCGGCGAACCCTGACATACATAAGGCGTTGGAGAAATAGTGAAACCAGCATCTATGAAGTTATTCAAGAATACAGGTAAAGTGAGCGTATCAACACATTTACCATTGGTAACTGTAAGGTTTACATTGTAGGTAGCTCCCTTAGTGTTTAGATAAATATGCTTAGGATTTGTGGCAGTATCAGTCGTTCCGTCTCCCAAAGTCCATTTAAACGTCAATTCAGATAGTGGGGATGAATTATTGGTAAACTGCACAGTATCCCCGGCACAACCTTCGCGAACGCTGAAGCTGAAATCTGAGTTAATAGCAGGAGCTCGCAGTGTTACCAAGCCAAGCGTATTGGTAGTGCATACAGCGGCTGTGTGTACAAAGAAACGATCATAGTCGCCCTCGCACAATCCGGTAATTTTCA
>CAZLPE010000029.1:15602-34745 GCA_964561325.1 uncultured Flavipsychrobacter sp. | reverse complement strand
GTAAAAGTTCTTGTGGCATAACAACCCGTACTCGATACAGTGTAGGTTATTATTGATGTTCCCGCCGACATACCGGTTACCACACCTGTCGCAAGATCAATCATGGCAACCGCCATGTCGCTGCTCGTCCAGGTGCCGCCGGGCGTAGCGTCCGACAGGGTGGAGGTATACCCACCTTCACAGACCGAATTAGTACCCGTTATTACTCCCGGCAACGGATTTACCGTTATTGTAGTTGTAATCCGGCAGGTAGTAGGCAATGTATAAGTAATGACCGTTGTACCGGAGCTTAACCCAAACACAATACCGCTCAATGATCCAATGCTGGCTACGCCGGTATTGCTGCTTGCCCATGTGCCTCCGCCGGTGTTGACCAAGGTTATTGTTTGACCAACGCATACAGCTGTAAGCCCTGCAATAGGTCCGGGTAACGGATTAACAGTTAAAGTAGCTACTGTCCGGCAGCCTGTGGGCAGGGTATAGGTAATAACACTGGTTCCCACAGCAATTGCCGTGACAATTCCAGTTGTCGACCCAATTGTAGCAACAGCAGTTCTGCTGCTCAACCAAGTGCCGCCGCCCGAATTTGTAAGCGTCGTGGTAAGACCAACGCATACGCCAAGCGTTCCGCTAATTGGCGATGGCAACGGATTTACCGTTAGCGTTGTGGTTCTTTGGCAGCCTGCGCCTATAGAATAAGTTATTATTGTAGTTCCTGCCGTGACGCCTGTGGCCACGCCAGATATAGACCCTATAGTTGCAACGCCGGTATTACTGCTCGACCAGCGTCCGCCTACTACCGAATCTGCAAGCGCAGTTGTAGACCCCACGCATACGCTAAGATTACCTGTAATTATAGAAGGAGGAGGCGTAATGATAACCGAAAATGCGATAGTATTAGATGCAGATATCGGACAGTTGTTGTCTTTGAAGGTAACGTAAAAAACATAAGTGCCAGGAGCAACACCTGTAGATGTCCATGAAAACACACAAGTCGGCGCATTGGTACTATCGCCAGTAACCACGAACGATGAGCCTGCCGGTAGTCCTCTGGTACTTACTTTTATGCGCAACGAAGTGTCGGGCATTGTAGGGTTAATATTAAACGAAAAAGATCCTGTGCCCTGACACATTCGGAAGTGTGTACTATCGGATATTACGCCCGCAGTAGCCCCCGACATAATAGCCGTAGGCGGAGCCGTTCTGCAGGTTTGCACCAGAAAAACCATCTCTCGCTGGCTCGACCCCATAAACGTATCGTGCCGATACTCCCGCACGTTATAGACTACAAGCCCTCGCTGGGTGGAACTCGGGATGAACGACATGTGCCCGGAAGCCGGATCAAACCCCCAACTACCGGCTGTAACAACCAGCGGCGTTGTGTCGCATATTGGCTGAGATCCCCATGCGGTACCGGTATAAGTAACCAATGTTGTAGGGAAAGAAGAACAAACCGCTGTTGGGTATGGGCCCATTTTACCGGCTACAAGATAGTAAACCAAGCTGTCGCCATTTGGATCCACACCATCCGGATTGTAGTTATTAGAGTTACTTGCACAATAATAAGGAGTTGGCGGCGTTCGCAAGACGACGCTCGAGTTGTTATAATAAGTATTATCCAGCGTATCTACCAGCGCCATAACCGAAGAACCGGCAAAACCCGTAAATACAATATTCGTAATAGCCGATTGCCTACCCGCAAAAGACGAAGTACTCATATACCCGTTGAACACGATTTGCCAGCAATGAGACGTAGATGGAAAGGTGTAGTTAGCAGAATAGGTGAATTTTTTAATACCGGGTATAGAGTACGACAAGCTCGTACATGTGGTTGAATCGGTGTCGCGTACGCAAACCGGCGTTGTTCTGACTCCCGCAGACGGCGACTCAATGGCCAGATTAAAACACGTAACATAAGTGCCCGTATTGAATATGCCTATTTGCGGTGTGGCTGTAGGTAGCGCTGCAAAAGCGCCGCCAACATCGCCACAGTCGCCATACGCAACAAGCGTTATTTTATAAGTATTACCGCTCACCCAGGTATAGTTCAGATCCATACCCACAATGTGGTTGGCGTATGCGCCTTGCCCACTAAGCACTAACAATGCCGCAAGAAGGAGTCCACGAAACCAATTAGATAAATAATTCCTCATAAAGATAAATTTTATTAAATTTTACAATGCTTATAGTCAATGGGTAAACGAAAAACATAATGTGCACGCTCCAAAAAACAAGTTTTTCAGGCATGCAATGTTGCGTTAAAGTTAATTAATTCTATCCAAAAAACAACACATATTACATTAATCCAAACAAACAAAACCAACCAAAAATCCCTTATTAACCAACGATTTATATTCGACATAAATAATGAACCGATGCGAAAACACTAATTTGTATGAGCTATTGAACATTTAACCAAACTCCGTTAACGCACTGATAACCTGTAGTAAAGAGGCGTGTATTAACTCAAAAATGTTAGTTGCCGCCAAAAATATTTCCCACATTACAAATAATACCACCCAAACAGAACACTTTCACGGCTCGCTGCAATATTTCACGAAACAAGCAAGACCTGATTATGTCGTATATATAATATACAATACCCACTACAAGCACGCCATCGCACCACAATAAACTTAATCTATACTACAATTACGTGGAGGCATGCCCTTTCGCTTAACTTTACCGGAATTAATAAATACTGACAAAATGGAAGTAAAACAATTATATACAAATTGCCTGAGCGAAGCCGCTTACTTTATAGCAAGCGAGGGCGAAGCTGCGGTAATTGATCCGTTGAGAGACGTGGATACTTATTTAAAAATGGCTGAAGAAAAAGGCGTAAAAATTAAATACATATTTGAAACGCATTTTCACGCAGACTTTGTGAGTGGCCATATTGATCTTTCCAATAAGACTGGAGCGCCTATTATCTACGGTCCGAATACGCAGGCCGGATTTAAGGTTCATGTAGCAGCCGATGGTGAGGAGTTTACGGTTGGTAAACTGAAGATTAAAGTACTCCATACTCCGGGACATACGCTGGAAAGCTCTTGCTATTTATTGCACGACGAGGAGGGTAATCCATATTGTATTTTCACCGGCGATACGCTTTTCGTGGGAGATGTGGGCCGCCCCGACCTGTTTAGCGGCAATTTGAGCAAAGAAGAACTGGCCGGTATGATGTATGAATCGCTCAACAACAAAATAAAACCGCTCAACGATAACATTATTGTTTATCCGGCTCATGGACCGGGATCATCTTGCGGCAAAAACCTCGGCCCCGACACATTCAGTACCATCGGCGCACAAAAAGCGAGTAATTATGCGCTGCAAAATATGACTAAGGAAGATTTTATTAAGTCAGTAACGTCTGGACTAGCCACGCCGCCAGCCTACTTCCCCATAAATGCACGCATCAATAAAAGCGGATACAGCAGCATAGACGACGTATACGAAAAAGGTATGAACCCGCTAAGCGTTGCCCAGTTTAAAGAAAAAGTAAAAGAACAGGCATGGATTCTTGACACCCGCCCCTCCACTGTATTCACAAACGGATTTGTGCCAGACTCCGTGAGTATTGGTTTAGATGGACGTTTTGCAGAATGGGCGGGCATTATACTTCCCTACGATCAGTCTTTTGTATTGGTAGCCGAACCGGGAAAGGAGCACGAAAGTATTACCCGCCTTGCCCGAGTAGGTATCGACAATGTTATCGGATACCTGGACGGAGGTTATGACGCATGGATAAATGCAGGCGAGCAATTTGACCTTATAATAGATATTGAAGCCGATGAGATGGCCATGGATTTACCCCACGACGATCTTATAGAAATAATAGATGTGCGCAAACCTGCAGAATTTGAAGCAGGGCATGTAAAAGGCGCGGTCAATGTGCCGCTGGACACCCTTGTAGACCCTCTGAACATAGCTATGATAGACGATGCCAGCAATCTATATGTGCATTGCGCAGGCGGTTACCGCTCAGTTATTGCTGCGTCATTGCTCAAAAGGCAAGGATACCACAATATGAGAAATATACTTGGCGGTTATGGCAAGATAAAAAATGAAAAAAGCATCAAGATTGTAACGCCGCAAAGCGCGAAGGCATAGTAGCACAATAACAGTATTTACAAAAGGAGCGGGGATTTGATAGAAATCAAATCCTCGCTCCTTTTGTAAGGAATCAACGCTAATTGACCTTTTATTTCGCCATTTCCAGTTCATCAAAACCAATCATCCGGTTTTGGTCTGTATCCCACACCTTCAGTTTCAGGCAAGCCACAATGTCTGATGGAGTAAGACTGGTAACCTTTGCCACCTGCAATTCAGGTATGGCAGCCATAGCCTCGGGCAAACGATAAAAAGGAATTTTAGAATTTAAATGGTGTATATGGTGAAAACCGATATTAGCGGTTACCCACTGCATAAATGGATTCAAATCCATGAAGCTCGACGACTCCAATGCTGCATTGGTATAATTCCATTCTGCATTTTTCTTGAAGGTAACGCCGGGGAAGTTATGCTGCGCATAAAACAAATAAGATCCCAGCATGTGCGACAAAAAGAAAGGCAAAAAGAAAGTTAGGAACCATGTGAGTGGGCCAAAATGCACAAACAGAAATATGGCAATCGAGAAATGAATGATAAGCGTAAGCAGGGAATCCCAGTGCCGCTTAGGGCTACTCAAGAACGACTGCACACACATACCATACATAAAGGTGGTAAAATAGGCAAAAAACATATTTATGGGATGCCTTACTGCCAGATATACCATACGCTCGCTTTTAGACGCTTCCAGAAATTTCTGCTTTGTCATAATAGGAAACGAGCCGATACTTGCGCTAAACAATTTAGCGTTATGATTGTGGTGGTGGTCGTGCGAACGCTTCCAGATGTTGGGAGGCGTAATCATATAAATACCAAATATGGTAAATATGAAATTAGCTATAAACGAACCGCGAAGTATGGTATGATGTTGATAATCATGAAAGATAATGAAAAAGCGAGACAGCAATAGTGCGCTGAAAACGCTACATAAAATACGGACAAAAATATTGGGAACGAAATATTCAGTAGTACCCAACAAGGATCCGATAAGCATAAAAAAAGTGGTTAGCGTAAAGTACCAACTTTTCCACCGTATCTCCTTTGCGAACGGTTTAGTTGCCAGAATTAGTTCTTTTCCTGTAAGCATGTACAAAAATAAGGAACATTCAGAAATAATAATAAAATAGCGCCGCCGTTTAGTGTTAAAAACCTAAAATGACGTAAACTTAAAACCGTTAGATTTTGTTAAAATTTGCCACGTTGCTCTGTTTATCAACGATAACCTTGTTTTTTAACAACTTTTTGCCCCAATCTTTTCGGTAATCGCACAAAAAGAGCGCCAAAAAATACTCTATATAGTCTACCGATCTACGGCCGTACAATTTTGTATCGCTGCAAGTCCCACACATTGTTTACAAAACCATGCCTGAACCTCATTTTTACTATTCCGGCCGTTGTGGTTACTATAAATCTGTCGTTGTAAGAAATAGTATATCCTAAGGAGTCCATAGTGCCTTTCACATCTATTTCTGCTACATTGGCCATCAAATCGCCGGCAAATGAGTCGGCCAACTGATAGCTAACTATTTTGCATGGCTGCTCAACGCTGCCATACTGAATATCTACCGCAGTGTATGGGTATCCAAACAGCACATCATATACCATTGGCGCTTTGCCCTCCTCCACATACCAGTAATGCACAATATTTTCTGATAAAAACCAATTGCAATACAGCGAATCGTTGAGAACGCCATTGTGATATACAAAAATTCTTGAGCTTTCGGTAGCTTTCTTGTTATACTGATCTCTTGATAGCTGCGGACTTTCATTATAAAGCACCGCAAAACTGTCTTCTTTTCCGGTTGCTGAATCTCTATAAATCCAATAGGTGCCGGGTTTGTAGCCAAAGTTAGCTCTCACCACCCCGTCTACGGGCGTAACCCGTTCTTTAGTGCATGACGCTAAACAACCGAAAAAAAACAGGGATATATAACACAGAAATTGCTTCATGGAATAAAAAACGCTGACCTGTAATCACCAACCGCCACCCAACAACACATCGCAAATATACATAACAATCGATGCCTGTGGTAATATTAATAAAATGGGGCTTCCCGTTTTAAAGATGCATCAAAAACCGTCTATCGGCTTACCTATCATTTAGCACAAAGGTTACCTTGGGTATTCAAAATTTAGTATTTTTAACTCTTACAATTATAACACAACTCTTTTTATCTTCAACAAAAAAAAACATGTCAGATACAGCATCAAAACCATTTCCTTCAGACATCGAAATTTCACGAACTACTGTTCTGAAACACATTTCCGAAATCGCAAAAAATGTGGGCATCGATCCGGACGATATTATCCCCTACGGAAAGTACAAGGCAAAAGTGCCGCTATCTTATCTTAATGAAGAAAAGATTAAGTCGAGCAATCTGATATTGGTAACCGCCATTACGCCCAACAAGGCCGGTGTGGGCAAAACCGTAACCAGCGTAGCCTCTTCGCTTGGCCTTAACTATATCGGCAAAAAAGCGGCTGTAGCGCTTCGCGAGCCAAGTCTCGGCCCTTGCTTTGGTATGAAAGGCGGCGCTGCTGGCGGCGGCTATTCGCAAGTGTTGCCTATGGAAGATATCAACCTCCACTTTACTGGCGATTTTCATGCTATTACCTGCGCAAACAACATGATTGCAGCGCTGCTCGACAACTACCAATACCAGAACCGCAACACGGGCAAAGCTCTCGATCGTATTGTATGGCGCCGCGTTGCCGATGTAAACGACCGCTCTTTGCGCAGTATAGTTACCGGCCTTGGCGGTAGTGCAAACGGCATACCAACCGAAGCCGGATTCGACATAACGCCTGCTTCCGAAATCATGGCTTTGTTCTGCCTCGCAGCCGATATGGACGATCTGCAAGCAAGAATTGAACGCATTGTTCTTGGTTACACTTTCGATAAAAAACCGTTTACAGTTAAAGACCTGGGCATTGCCGAGGCAATAACCGTATTGCTGAAAGATGCGCTGCTGCCCAACCTGGTGCAGACTACAGAGCAAACTACAGCCTTTGTACATGGCGGCCCGTTTGCCAACATCGCACACGGCTGCAATACCGTGCTGGCTACTAAAATGGCTATGAGCTGCAACGACTATGTGGTTACAGAATCAGGCTTCGGCAGCGATCTGGGCGCTGAGAAATTCCTCGATATCAAATGCCGCCTTTCCGGTCTGAGGCCAAAAGCTACTATCATTGTGGTGACCAGCGCTGCGCTGAAACTGCACGGCGGCGTACCTGCCGCAGAAATAAGCAAGCCCAACATGGACGCGCTTATTGCAGGCTTACCCAACCTGCAACGCCACGTGCAAAACATGAAAAACTTCGGACAGAGCGTAGTGGTTTCGTTCAATAAGTTCAAGCACGATACCGATGAGGAAATAAAATACCTTACCGACTTCTGCGAAAAAGAAGGTGTGGTTTTTGCTATAAATAATGGCTTTACCAAGGGCGGCGAAGGCGCGGCGGAACTGGCGCGCAAAATAGTAGATATCGTAGAAAACAACCCATCTAAAGATATCAACTTCACTTACGACCTCACCGATAGCATTCGTACCAAGATCGAGAAAATAGCTACAAAAATATACCGCGCAGCAAATGTAAATTTCACCGGCGCCGCAGCTACAAAACTAAAATCGTTCGAGAATAATGGCTGGGGCAACCTGCCGATCTGTATTGCAAAAACACAATACTCGTTTACCGACGACGAAAAACGTATCTGCGCCCCAGAAGGATTTACTATCACCATCAAAGATTTGGTGATAAATGCCGGCGCAGGATTTATTGTTGCGGTAGCAGGCGACATTATGCGTATGCCAGGTCTGCCAAAAGACCCTCAGGCATTGCACATCAAACTGGTAAATGGCAACATAGAAGGGCTGAGCTAATAATTCACATACCATTAATACAAATGGAGGACAGATTCAAAAACTGTCCTCCATTTGTATTTTATAGCTTCTTCTACTTGCCATTATTGAAACACAACCCGAACCTAACCAACGATATATCATACCCCAGTTCGGTAAACACACCAACTTTGTTGCTGAAATTGTACTTGGCGCCAATGAATGCCCCCAAAACCGGATGAACGCCGGTGCGATACACTGCTGGAGCATACCCAGCATTAAAATCATCTCTGTATTCTGAAAAGCGTCCTCCTATGGTGATACCAGCGTATGGATCGAATTTATTATTCTTGTCCTTGAGTATCGTTAGGTGATAGGTCGCCCGAAATGCTACTATATAGTCTGCCCAAGATGCCTTGTATCTACCGCCCGAGTAATCATACGTTGCCATTTTCACTCCGGCCATCCCCCCAATACCTATTGTGCCAGGGCCAACATTGCCAATCAAGCCCCGGTCGTAATATACTGCCAACGCGGGCAACGGTCGGGCATCGCGCTTATAATCATAATCTACGCCAAACCCCGCTGATATACCCACCGTAGCAGATTTTTTGCCAAATGCAGGTTTCCTGCCCTTGCCGCCATTCTGAGCAATGGCTGTTTCCGAAAAAAGTGTCGCACAGGCAACCGCAGTTGCCGCAATCATTAATTTATTTTTCATGGTTAGTAACTATTTTGTTATCCTAATTCATCTAAATATACGCAATATTCAGGACAAAAACAGTTATTCAAGTTGTTAATTTTTAACACACTGACCTAAAACGACGAAATACAAAAAGTAAATGCCGGATTATGTTCAAAACAATGGCACAAAATGTATCGCCAGCCGAGTGCAAAACGCACAAAAACGCACACTGACCAGCGCTGGATAAAATTGCGCGAATAGTATCAATTCGTTTCCGCTCAATTATTTTCTTTAACCCCACAACTTTATTATATTTACCATGCAAAACACCTCAAGCCCGGCAAAAAAAGGTTGGGCAACATACGCTATGTCTAAAAATCTAAGTGAATTATCGGGCAGAAAAGGTTTGAGAGAAAACCTCTTTGAAGAACTGGGAATTGTAGCGGCAAATAATGGCGCTGTCTCAAAAGACGAAGCCGCAAGATTGGCAAAAGATTTTCTATTTGGCAAAGCCAATGTATATGGCGCTGCTACGTTTTACGACTTCTTACGCCCCGAAAATCAAGGCAAAAAGGTATATGTATGCAATGGCAGCTCTTGCCTTACTGCCGGCACTCAGGATAAACTAAAAGACCAATTGCAGCAGCATTTCGATGCAAACGAAATAGGCGATATGTGCTGTCTTGGTCGCTGCCACGAAAACAGTTCGTTTCACTACAACGGAACCAACTACTCCGGATCAGACATTAACGACATTGCCGAAATAAAAGACGGCAAGAAAAAGATAGACACCTACAACGTAGGCGCGTATGGCACACCCGTACTCACTGTCGACTTTCCGGGCATCGAAGAATTTTATAAAACCCTGGGGCTGGCGCTACAGTCTACCCCCGATCAATTGCTGGCCGAGCTAAAAACTTCTGGTCTGCGCGGTCGCGGCGGCGCTGGCTTCCCGATAGCCTTCAAGTTAGAGTCGTGCAAGAATACCGCCGGCGATGTAAAATTTATTGTGTGCAATGCCGACGAAGGCGACCCGGGAGCCTACAGCGACCGCTACCTGCTGGAGCATAGGCCGCACGCCGTGCTGCTGGGCATGATAATAGCGGGCTATATAGTAGGCGCTTCAGCCGGCGTAGTATATATACGCGGCGAATATCCGGAAGCTATTGCCGTTACAGAACAAGCCATTGCCGACATACGAGCGGCCGGATACATAGGCGACAACATACTGGGTAGCGGTTTCAACTACGACTTTAAGGTGATAAAAGCGCAGGGCGCCTATATATGCGGCGAAGAAACGGCGCTACTATCGTCTATAGAAGGCCAACGACCCGAAGTGCGCGTGCGCCCTCCCTACCCCACACAGAATGGTCTGTTCAACAAACCTACTGTAGTAAATAATGTAGAGACCCTTGCCTGCATACCCTTTGTAGTAAAAAACGGAGGCGCAGCCTATGCCGCTATTGGCAAAGGCAGATCTACCGGCACAAAACTGGTGTCGCTCGACGGCTTTTTCAACAAACCAGGCATATACGAGGTAGATATGGGCGCCCCGCTCAGTATTGTTGTTAACGACCTTGGCGGAGGTTTCAGAGCCGACATTAAGGCGCTGCATATTGGCGGCCCACTGGGTGGACTGGTACCTGTAGAGAAAATTGAAACGCTTTCTGTCGACTTCGAAAGCTTCGCACAAAACGGTTTTCTGCTCGGGCACGCATCTGTAGTATGCCTACCTGCGCATTTCCCGATAATCAAATATATCGAACACCTTTTCCAATTTACAGCGCACGAAAGCTGCGGGAAGTGTTTCCCATGTCGCCTGGGCTCTACCCGCGGCTACGAAATGGTAGGCAAAGCCCTTACCAGCGACTACAAAATGGATCGCGACTTGTTTACAGACCTCATAACCACCATGGAGCTCGGTTCGCTATGCGCTCTCGGCGGCGGACTGCCGCTACCCATAAAAAATGCGCTACAATATTTCGACAACGAACTGGCGCCGTACTTTGAGCCTAAATAACTATCTCATTAATATAAAGCAGCCATTGTTTTGCAATTAAAACAATGGCTGCTTTGCAAATAGATGTTTGATAAATATCAAGAAAACAACGAAGTTTACGTAAATCAGCATACCCAAAGCGATACATTGTCCACTATTAATATACAATGCAACTCCTCCATTTTTGTGGGTAAATAGCAACTCCCTCTCCTTTGGAGAGGGCCGGGGTGAGGCTATTTTTATAGTATATTATATTTATCTGGAACTCTACTAATCGATCCGATGTCTTTTATAGAAGAACTAAACAAATACATAATACCGAAGTTGGCGTTATTAATTTTACCGACATCATATTTCGACCACATAGAGCCATTCTTTTTGCACGCTCCTTTTTACACACACCTACTATCTAAATCGTCAGCTGTCGGCCAATAACTAAAATCGTCTATAAATACTGTAGGTTCTTCTTCCAAATATTTGCCATCAAACTCTTTCAGCCATTGCGACATTAAAACTTTATCAGGTAATGCCATCGCCTGCTGCAATAGATCATTAAAAGGCTCCTTGTCTGCATTATTCTCTATGAATGACGCACCGCATTGGTCACCTACATACATCGCAATATACCTCTAAATATCTCCGCTATTCGCAGTACAATCCACTGGTTGTTTAGATAAAAACAGCTTCAGTCCTAATATAAAAATAATCAATTGAAATACAGTTTACTTATTTATTATTGTAATTTCACCGCTCAATACTTAACAATATGAAATGCTACCTACAAACCAAATTACGAATTTTATTGTTGCTTGTTGCTATAATCTTTTTTGAACCAGCACATGCCTCACATATTATTGGAGGTAGCTTCACCTACCAATTCCTCGACAGCATCACTGGCAACTACCATTACAAAGTAACCCTTACCCAATATAGAGACTGCGATAGTGGGTTGACGCCAGCAATTATAGAAGATGACCCAGCTATTTTTGTTGTTTATGAAGGAATGTCACCAACACCTTTCAACATAGATACGGCGGTATTTTCGGTTTCAAGTGAATTTGTGCCGGTTTTTTCTACAGGCATTTGTGGCTTGGGGGTTACACCTTTATGTGTAAGTAAAATTACTTTCGAAAAAGAATACTACCTACCTCCCAGCCGTACAACAGGATACACTATTGCTCAGCAACGCTGTTGCCGAAACCGTGCTCTTACCAGTCTCATTGCTCCAGAAGATAACGGAATAACTTTTTCCTGCACTATACCGCCAGTTGGTATAGGCGCAGGAAACAGCAGCGCAGTTTTCAATAACTACCCCTCACTGGTAATAGGCTTGGGTGAACATATAGATTTTGACCACGCTGCAACTGATACAGACGGCGATTCATTAAGCTACGAATTTATTGAAGCTAAAAATTATGTGGATGCCAAGTCAGATCCTAAACCTATTTCTTCACCTCCACCTTTTCCACCGGTAAGATACATTTCTCCCCTTAGTGCAACCTACCCAATGTACTGTAGCGACACCCTGACAATAGACCCTATAACTGGCAGACTAACAGGTACACCAGACATAATAGGTAGATATGTGATAGCAATTGCCTGCCATGAATGGAGGAGCGGAGTAAAAGTAAACACAATTATCAGCGAATTTGAATTTGCAGTTCAGTCGGTTGTTACTACAACCTACCAACCAAATGCAGGACCCGATACAACTATAATGGCGGGCGATAGAATTGAATTTCATGCAACCGGCGCCCGTACATATACCTGGTCGCCAAGTACCCGCCTTAGCAACCCTCTTATTGGCGACCCTATAGGCGACTACAGTATACCTGGCTATTACCGTTATGTTATAACTGGCATTAGCGACTCGGGCTGTATTGGCAAAGACACACTCAATGTTTGGGTATTAGCCTACTCCGAATGTTTGGTACCCGATGCTTTCACCCCAAACGGAGATGGCAAAAATGATATAGTTCGCCCTATTCCTGTATTGAACAGCGTAGTTAATACCTTCAGAATTTTCAACACAAAAGGTGTACCCGTGTATCAGGGCGGCAAAGATGGCTGGGATGGCAATTATGAAGGCGTACCGCAAGAAATGGGCGCTTACTATTGGCAACTGGAATATACAGACAATAAAGGTAAATCCCGACACCACGAAGGGTCAGTAGTTTTGGTGCGGTAAGTATAGTCTGTAGTATACGCAATAAACACACTCAATATTGATGCATAGAGCATACTAGAGGGATACAATATTATTGCAGTAATCAACGAACTGGCGCCGTACTTTGAGCCTAAATAAAATTTTCCTGTACTTTTTTTATCAGCCGGGTTTGCAAAAAGCAACCCGGTTTTTTATTGACATAATGAAAAAAAACTACGGCTACCGGAAAACCCGATAGCCGCAGCAATATCTTCAACAACCAACTATTAATGCTCTCTTACATACGCCTCTAACTCGTCTCTGTTCGACTCTTTCGATAGAGATGAACTAACTACGCGATATGCCGAACGGTCGTAAACATAATCATAAGCATATTTTGCAAACGCCAGTTTGGTCGACTCTTTCTCAAAACCTGTCATTGTTACTTTTATTTGCTTAGCTGTAAAGCACTCCAGCGATATAGCAACTTTTGCTTCCGTTAGTTTTTCATCATCAAAGCCAGGCATATTCTTCAACTTAAGGAAGAAATCATAAAAATCCGGGTTAGACTTTGGTTTGCCGCATGCCTTGGGTTCTTTCTTTGCTTTTACTCTGTTGTCTTCTTTATTCAGTACAGAAACAGTAGTTACATTCTTCAATTCAGCGCCCATACGCTCATACGAGTCGAATTCTATCTTCTTTTTTGTTACTCTGTCATGTTCAAAATAACCGCTTCTTAAAAAAATTGTTCCTTCCAGATTGGTATTGTCTTCAAACTCCAGTTTCACCGTTAGTTTTTCGTCCGGAAAGCAGCAAATCCTCACCTCACTCATGTAGTTGGCGTTCTGTAGCGCGCCATTGGCATACACCTTAAATTTCAGACCCTTGTCGCTAAACAACACCACGCCCGATGTTTTTGCAGCAACCTTGCCTAAAAAAAGAAAAAAGAACCCTGCAATAAATAAAATATTACGCATCATAATATGCCTTTGAATTTTCTACCGATTAAAAATATAAAACCTAATCGGTTTTTGAAACTATTACTTGTATAAATTTTATGACAATGTACGCAAATACTGCCAAAGCCCCCGCAAATTGCTGTGTGCCCCGACAATATACCACATTTTCACTCGCTACCCCTTACTTTACCTTAGCCACAAATATACCATCTTCTTTACTAATACTCTCTATTGTTTGGCTACCAAATGTACATTTACGATTAAAAATACCCGTTACATACGCATTACCTTCTTTATCTATGCAAATTGCCGAGCCCTCGTCTATGCCTGCGCCACCTGCCTGCACCATCCATTGTCGCTCGCCGCGAGCATTGCATTTAGCTATAAATATATCGCTGCCTCCCGAGCTATACGCCGACTGCATGCCCAACAGCGGAATGGCGCCATATATATGCCCTGCCAGGTATATATCGCCATTAGCGTCCACCGCCAACTGTGTTTTTATGCTATAGTCTGTTCGCGGTATCCCTATCTCCTTTTGCCATAACAACCCGGCAGCGCCATTTAGCTTTATCAGTCGTTCGCCTATCACAGACTGCCCGTTTATATTACTCCTCCCCACAAAATTCATTGCAGCCGCTATTTCCCCCTTGCTATCTACAGCTAAACCATGTATCCTGTCTTTTTTGTCGCCGCCCCATACTTGCAGCCATTCCACAGCGCCACTTTCAGCAATTCTGGCAATAAAAACATCAGCGCCACCCTTACCCGCAGCTTGCTTTCCAGCCATACTAATAGATTTTGTAAACTCACCGCCCACATATATTTTACCCTTGCCGTCGGTTGCTACGCATTCCCCCTTGGTTTCATAGCTATCAGATGGCGCAGTGTTGCGTACCCACACAACATTGCCTTGCGCATCATACTTCACAACAAACACCTCATACTTATCCTTTGCCCCTATTTGCACGTCGCCAAATTGTACAGCGCCCTTACTCTCGCCCACCATGTATATGTTGCCTTTATCATCGGCGGCTACGGCATGGCCCCTGCTATCGCTACCATCGCTTTGACTCTTACGCAACCAGTTCAGGTTACCATCGGCGGTATATTGCGCTGCAAAGGTCTCTAGACCCATGCCAGCGGTCAGTCCCACCACGGCTATATTACCTTTAGCGTCCACACAAACACCATATGCATAATCCGATGCGCCATGGGTTACCATCCTCGCCCACAGTTCCTTGCCATCCGGTCCGTATTTCACCAACACCGACCGGTTATCGGTATAGCTGTTTATAGAATCTTGCCCAAACTTAAATATGCCCTGCGTATAGCCGCAAACATATACATTGCCACTGCCATCTATGCATATTCCCTCTCCCTGATTACTACGCAATACCGTATTGCCATTGCTGCCTCCGGTCGACTTTACCCACTTGATTTCCTGCGCTGTGGTGGGCAGCGGCAGTAAATAGTAAAACGCCAGCAATAATATTGATTTGTACATAGCATCAGTTTTTTAGGACGCAATGGTCCATTTCAAATATACATTCCACGCCATGCTTTCCGTTACTACTTTAGTTGTATTTCTTAACCCAAGGCTAAGACCCATCCCCATAAAACACTAAGAAAAAAATATTTTGCAGATCCCAAATTAATACATAGATTTGTGATGTATTGTAAAGCAATGCAACAAAACACAATGAATTCAACTGAACTTTTAAAAGGCACCTTGGGCGCTATCATCCTTCGCTTACTCAGCGAAAAAGGTCGCATGTACGGATACGAAATAACCCAACTCGTAAAAGAAATGTCGAACGAAAAAATACTGGTAAAAGAAGGCTCGCTATATCCTGCATTGCACAAGCTGGAAGCCGACGGACTGGTAATAGCCGAGGAAGTATACATAGGCAAGCGTGTACGCAAATATTACTCGCTTACCCAACCCGGCAAGTCTGCGGCAAAAGCTTCTGTAGACGAATTGCTCGATTTCCTGCAAACGATTCACAATCTCATAACCGCTCAACCGATAGGCGCATATGCAGCAACTAACTGATGAACAAATAGATCTGATCATACAACGTATAGCCGACGATGGCATAACTAACGCCGGCTTGCAAAACGACCTGCTCGATCATTACTGTTGTTTCATAGAGCAGGAACTAAACCAGGGAGCCAACTTCGACGCTGCATACGCTAAAGCGTTCAACGCCATTACACCCAATGGAATGCACGAAATACAAGAAGAACTTTTTTTTCTCCTAACCATAAAAAAACAAATTAACATGAAACGAATCATCTACGGGTCAGGTTTTCTGGCCGCCTTCCTCATCAACATCGGATTGTTGTTTCGCACCTTGCACTGGCCGGGCGCATCTATCATTCTTTTCGTCGGTTTTGCTGCATTACTTGTCACTATCCTCACATTAGGCGGCAATGCCGTGCGTCATTTACGAAAACATACCTTCAGCTACAACTTCAGGCAGTTTGCCGGACTTATCTCCGGATTTTTTATCGCCAGCGGCAATATGTTTAAAATCAATCACTTCCCCGGCGCCAATATTCAGATACTTATTGGCATGGTATTGTTGAGCTTCTGTTTTATGCCCCTGTTTTTCTATCATCTGTACAAGCAATCTTTGGCTAAAGGGTAGCTAAGCTTTTGCTAATAAGTAGAGCCAAATCAGCCGCTCCCGCGCCCGATTTGGCTCTATTTATTATCTGTCCTATCAGCGCTCCTGCAAACGATAATATTCCAGCGCCAGTCTTATTTCTACATAGCTATATTCATCGCCCAGTAGGTCTTTTATGGGTTTTAGCGCCACTACCTGCCCCATAGCCTGTATAGTGGCTACTATTGTTTTCAGCTTTTGTGGGCTCACTACTTTTGTCACTTCCAGCTTCCCCGCCGATACCAGCGCTGCAAGATGACTTTCTATCGTAGACCGCGATAGCCGCCGCTCCTGCGCTATATCGTCTATATCGCGGCCTTCTTTATACAGCTGGTAGGTTGCCTCTATAGTACCGGTAAGTTCAGTTTTTGTCGCCTTAGGCTTGGTTTCCCGCTTTGGCTTCTTAACGCCCATCTTCGACTCCAGCCCGTGCATTCTTGCATACCTCAGTATAGCGGTCAAAAATTCATCGCCATAGCGCGCTACTTTGTAATCGCCAAAACCCGATATCTGTTTTAGTTCGTCGTCGGTATGCGGCAGGTACATGGCCATCTCCACAAGTGTGTTGTCGCCCACTATAGCGTAGGCAGGCGTACGGTTCTGCTCTGCAAGTTTTAGTCTTATCTGCTTCAGTTCGTTCATCAACTGTGCATCATATTCGGGCTCTTCCTCTACTTCCACTGTTTCTTTTATCTCCTTTTTCACTACCAGTTTCAGTTGGGTTTCGCCTTTCAGCAACTTCCACCCTTTCTCCGTTATACGCAGCGTGCCATATTGATCCTCTGTTTTTTCCAGAAATTTGTGGTACAGCAACTGCTGCGCCATCCATTGCCATTCCTCCCGTTTCAGCTCTTTACCTATGCCATAAGTCTTTAGCTCCTTATGCAGCGGGTTTATCTTTTCACTTGCAGAACCCCGCAACACATCTATTACGTATGCCGCGGCATAGCGCTCACCGGTACGCGCTACCGCCGATAGTAGTTTCTGACCGTTTATCGTTGCGTCTTGTTCTTCCAGCGAGCTAAGGCAGTAGTCGCAACTACCGCAGTATGCAGGGAAAGGTTCGCCAAAATATTGCATCAGGTATTGCCTGCGGCATCCTTCGTGTTCGCAAAAGTCCTGCATCATCTGCAGTTTCTTCAGGTTCACTGCGGTCTGTTGCGGGTTATCGTCCACCTTGGCAAAGCTGCGCAACTTTATAATATCGCCATACGAATAATACAACAGCGCATCGCTTCTCAGCCCGTCTCTACCCGCTCGCCCGGTT
The DNA here is from genome assembly GCA_964561325.1 of uncultured Flavipsychrobacter sp. Lineage (GTDB taxonomy): Bacteria > Bacteroidota > Bacteroidia > Chitinophagales > Chitinophagaceae > Nemorincola. Next base: position 17,065 of record CAZLPE010000029.1, on the reverse strand, counting down.
TCCTGATAGTACCCTTCTATATTTTTCGACACATCGTGATGTATCACAAACCGGACATTGCTCTTATCTATGCCCATACCAAAAGCAATAGTAGCTACAACCACCTTGTATTCATCGCGCTGAAAAGCCTCCTGCACCCTGCTGCGCTCCGCGCTATCCATACCGGCATGGTAATACGCTGCTTTTATGCCCGCTGCGTGTAGCTTGCCGGCAATATCTTCGGTTGATGCCCGCGATAACGCATATATTATTCCGCACTCGTCTTTGTGTTTCTTAATATAGTCCAGTATAGAGGCAAAAGCGTTCTTCTTGGGCAATACAAAATAATGAATATTAGGTCTGTTAAAGCTAGATATAAACACCGTAGGCTTGGGCAGCGCCAGCCGAGCCACAATATCTTGCTGGGTCACTTTGTCGGCGCTGGCGGTTAGGGCTATTACGGGCGTATTCGGAAAATGCTGTTTCAGAGCAGCCAGTTTCAGATAATCGGGCCTGAAATCGTGCCCCCACGACGAAATGCAATGCGCTTCGTCTATTGCAAAAAGCGATGGATTGAGCCGCTTTAAAAAGTTAAAGAATCCTTCGCTATTGGCGGGTATACGCTCTGGCGCAATGTAAAGCAGTTTTATTTTCCCATTTTCTGCATCGCGCAATACCGCCGCTTGCTCGTCTGCCGACTGCGAAGAATTGAGGTAAGCGCCAAAAATACCGTTGGCTTGCAGCGCATCTACCTGATCCTTCATCAACGCTATAAGCGGCGATATTACTATAGTGATGCCCGGTAGCAAAACAGCCGGCAACTGAAAACATATACTTTTACCGCCTCCTGTTGGCATAATGGCCAGCGTATCGGCGCCGTTTAGCACATTCTCTATAATATCCAGCTGCGTCAGCCTGAACTTATCGTATCCAAAAAAGTGCTGTAACGCTTTGTGCAGGGTTTCTTTAGTGTACTTACTCATGGTAATAAATCTAACGGGCAAGTTACAAAGGTTTCTCCGCGTATGTACTCAATCATCACCCATTTTCCATTTGCCCAGAAAAGAAGCGCTAACAAATCAGTACAAACATATATTTCAGTACTTGCCCCTATTGTCGGATATTTACCCCATGAATTGGGAAACGTTATACAATACCCGTCGCACAGGCGACTCTGACCGCAAAGTGCGCAATCCCGACCCTGTGCGCAACTCGTTTTTGCGCGACTACGACCGCATTATTTTTTCTTCCGCTTTCCGTCGGCTGCAAAACAAAACGCAAGTATTCCCGCTCCCGGGCGCTATATTCGTGCACAACAGGCTTACACATAGCCTGGAGGTAGCGTCTGTGGGTCGGTCGCTTGGTAAGGCCACCGGCGAAATGATAGCTGAAAAATACCCAAATGCGGGTTCCGAATTCACCGAGTTCTACCGTCACGAATTATCGGCTGTTATCGCATCGGCATGCCTTGCGCACGATATAGG
>CAZLPE010000029.1:0-15502 GCA_964561325.1 uncultured Flavipsychrobacter sp. | reverse complement strand
AATAAAAAAAGCGGGCTAATAGCCACAAAAAAGTCGGGCTTCTTCGACTCGGAAATGGAAACCTACCGCCAAATAGCCGACACCCTGCAAATACCCCTGCAACCAGGCTATACCGATGTCTATGCGCGCCATCCCTTTGTATACCTCACAGAGGCCGCCGACGATATATGCTACCGCGTAATAGACATGGAAGACGCCCACCGCCTGCATATTGTGTCTACAGCCCAGTTTATGGATATGTTCCTCCCTTTTTTCAATGATGAAGAAAACGAGTTCAACAAACGAAGCTATATAGAGCGCAAGTTGAACGCAATAAACGACGACAACCAAAAAGTGCAATACATACGCGCCCGGTGGATAGGGCTGATGACAGAAAAAATTGCCAGAATATTTATGGATCACGAAGCCGAACTCCTTGCAGGAACCTTGCAAAATGATCTGCTCAAATGCCTTCCCGCCAGCGATTATCAGTTGATAGAGCGCATCAATCAGTTTTCCGTAACTCATATTTACAATTACCGAGCAGTTGTAGAAATAGAGATTGCCGGCTACAATGTTATAGGCGGTATGCTCCGCGAATTTGTTCATGCAGTGCTTAATCCGGGTCTGGCAAAATCAGGAAAGATTATCAAACTGGTTTCTCCACAATTCCCGGTAGCGCAAAAAGGCCAAAGCATGTACAGCAACATTCAGTCGCTGGTAGACTTTATTGCCGGCATGACCGACCTTTATGCCATAGATATGTACCGCAAAATAACCGGCATTGCTATACCCGAACTTAGATAATATGCACCCCAAACACCTAAAAATAAGCGATTTTACCTACCCCTTGCCCGATGAGCGTATCGCACGCTATCCACTGTCAGAGCGCGATGCTTCTAAGCTGCTGATATACAATAATGGGCAAATTGAAGAAGACACCTACCGCAACCTTGCCAACCACCTGCCAGCAAACACTACGCTTGTGTTCAACCAAACCAAGGTAATACATGCACGGTTGTTGTTTCATAAACCTACGGGAGGGGCAATAGAAGTGTTTTGCCTTGCTCCGCACCACAGCTACCCCGATATGCAAACCGCTATGCTGCAAAAAGGCAGCGTGCAGTGGGAATGTCTGGTAGGCGGCGCTGCAAAATGGAAATCCGGCACATCCATTACACTTACCTGTCCATTGTTTACGGTATCTGCCTCGGTCATTGAGCGGCTTCCTAATAGCCATCTGTTACAACTGCAATGGACTGATGAAAACCTGACCTTTGCGGAGGTTCTACACCATGCAGGCAAAACCCCGTTGCCTCCCTATCTGCGACGCGATGCAGACACAGACGACGAAATGCGCTACCAGACCATTTTTGCCAAAGACGATGGTAGCGTGGCCGCCCCTACTGCAAGCCTGCACTTCACCGACAACCTTATGCAGTCGCTGCAACAGAAGCAGGTACAATCGGCATTTGTAACATTGCATGTGGGCGCAGGCACTTTCAAACCGGTAAAAACCGAAACCATAGAAGACCACGACATGCATGCCGAATGGCTTGCGGTTTCGCGCCAAACAATTCAGCGCCTGCTTGAAGCGCAAAATAATAAGATTGTTGCGGTGGGCACTACCTCGCTGCGCACTATCGAGAGCCTGTACTGGATAGGCGTGCAACTACTGGAGGGCGCTGCTATCGACTGGCATGGTATTGCAGTTACCCAATGGCTACCCTATTCCGGATTGCCAGAATACACTACCGCACAAGCATTGCAAGCCTGCCTCGATTATTTATCTGATCACGGTTTGGCACAAATCATTACACAAACACAAATTATGATAGCCCCGGGCTACCGCCTGCGCTTAGCATCGGGCCTTATCACCAACTTCCACCAGCCACAATCTACGCTGTTGCTGCTGGTAGCAGCGCTCATTGGCAACGACTGGCATAAGGTATACCAATATGCCATGGATAATGGTTATCGTTTCCTCAGCTATGGCGATGGCAGCCTCCTTTGGGCCAACGAATAGCGCAAACACAACTACCTGTTTTTTTTGACTAATACCTAAAAAGCGAGCGGCTAACCAAATGGTAGCCGCTCGCTTTTTGTATGCTTTGTTATCGGGTATTAGCTGCCCACATTCAGCTGCATTACTGCGCGTCTGTTTCTCATTCTACCTTCAATTGTGTCGTTGCTTTGAGCTGGATCTTTAGAACCATGACCAACCACTTTTATGCGGCTTGCCTTAACGCCCATCTTAATCAATTGTGCCTTAACAGCATTCGCACGTTTCAGCGACAGCACTTTGTTGTATGCTGGTTTACCGGAAATATCGGTATAGCCATTTACAACGATCACAGAGTTCTTATCTGAATTCAGCAAGCGTACTGCTTCTTCAAGCGTTGGCATTGATGTGCGCTCTATAACTGTTTTATTTACTTCAAACAGAATTGGCGTTGACACCTTCGGAGTCTGATCTGCTTCTGGCGCAGCCTTAGTAGGATAAGGACAGCCGTTGTTGTCTGCTGGGCCTGCTACGTCTGGACATCTGTCGGTGTTATCTGGTATACCATCGCCATCAGTGTCTGGACAGCCCTGGAATGCTTTGCTACCTGGCTTATCTGGGCAAAGATCGTCTTTGTCTATTATGCCGTCGCCATCTCTGTCGGGACAACCATGGAATTCAGCTTTACCTGCAACAAACGGACAAGCATCAAGTTTGTCAGGTATACCATCTCCGTCGCTATCAGGACAACCGTGGAACTTAACAATACCGGGAACAGTAACGCAAGAATCTTCTGTATCTGCAATACCGTCGCCATCTGTATCAGGACAACCCATAAACTGAGGCAAACCAAATACTGTTGGGCATTTGTCGGTTTTATCTGGCACTCCGTCGTGGTCGGTATCTTTTGCCTTACCAAAGAAGAAACGTAAACCAACATTAGCGCCATAAGATGAGCTGGCAACAGAACTTACGGTGTTAAGCGAAGAACTGTATTCGCCTACTTTATCCGTCATTTTGTAGTTAGCCTTGGCATCGTTTTCAAATGGCTGATAGATATAGTATCCACCAACATTCAGCGCTACCGCATCAGACAAGAAAATGTTGATAGATGGCTGCAACAACAAACCAACGCTTACCGTGTTGTAAGATACAGTGCCTGTGTTAGCGCCGGGCGTTTTACCCAAACCAACATTGTAGCCTCTGCTCGCCAGCGTATTGTTGAAATAGTTGTTTACGTAAGCGGCATCGTGCGCGCCCAGGTATTCACTTTTCAAATACAATTGGTCGTTTACGTTGTAGTTAGGTGCATTGTCGTACACGAGACGTCTAACGCCGCCTGTTGTGTCAAACTTGTAGATAGCTTCATAATCAAACTTGGCGTTAGATGTATATGAATTGCTGTTCTTGAAGTTGATCAACGCGCCCGCATCCATTGTAAAACCAAATACTTTCGACAGTCTGGCTTTGTACTTTAATACAACCGGAATGTTGAGGTTAGTAATTTCCAGTTTTTCCTTTACGCGATCAGATGAAGTGATCACCTGACGGAATACATCGTTGTTGGCATCAAACGCTTTGTACTGCACCTTGAAATTATCGCTCCAGGTCGCATCGCCTTCCTGACGCAGATACATAAAACCAGTACCCAAGCCAAAATGCCTTTTCTTACCAAAGAAGAAACCCAGCTGAACATCGCCGCCGTAGTTGATACCGTTAGTCAACTTCAGGCTGCCGCCTGTGTTGCTCTTTTCAGATATCACATCAAGGTAGTTGCTCATTGTGTTCTTGGTAGTGAAGTCCTGCATGAGGACTCCACCAACAAAATTTACATCCAATACCCATCTTGGCAGATTGGCATCTTTATACTTATGCGGATTAGGATCAATATTTGCACCTGTATTATCGCCTGGGGTCTGGGCTGCTGCCGAAAGCGCGCCACCCGCTGCGATTAATATAGAAAATAACTTTTTCATCTATCTGAATTTTATTGTTGTTGAGTATTAGTTTTTAATGAATCTTGATGTTGCCAGTTTAACTCCGTCGCGATAGCAATCTACCAGATATACGCCGGCAGGAAGCTGTGCTACGTTAATTGTTGCAGTGTGGTTATTCACCGCTGCGCTGGTCAACTTCTGACCCATCAGGTTTATTACGTCTACTGTTACATTACCGTTTACTGTACCGTTGATTTCTACATTAATCATTTCAGTAGCAGGGTTAGGATAAAGTTTCATGCTTGTTGCTTCGCCATTGTTCACCGGAGTTACGCCAAGCGGAGTATTGTAATAAGATTTCTGGATACAATCGCCTTTTTTAGTGATAACCCAGTAGTTACGATATTCTGTAGTAGGTACGTCAAGGAAGTAGTTTTGGTTTACTTCGCCGGGTATCAGGGTAGAATCCAGTGTGCTTGCGTCGTCATATCCCCATTGGTAGCTGTCTACGTCGTTCTGCAAACACATAAACTGACCGCGATAGTAGATAACTTCTGGTCTGCTCGACTCTGTAGTACCTACGCTTACGTTGAACGTTGCTTTGCTCGTACAGTTAGTAGTTGAAGATGCAGTAAGCGTTACTGACGCATTACCCGGATCATTAAAGTTTACAAGGCAATACTGACGTGTAGAACCCGTAGCCCATACAAACGCATTTGATGCGCTCCAGGTGTAGGTAGTGCCGGCAGCAGGAGCTGTAGCAGCGCCAAAGTTCTGGAACATAGTCTTAGAGCAAAGGCTTGAAGGCGAAGTGATGGCAATTGCCGGAGCCGATGGAGCTGGATTTACTGTAAGGTTCAGTATTTCTTTATGAGTACAACCGCCAATATTCAATGTATACAAATAAGGAACTAAAACTGGCGATATGCTTGAGCTGGTCAAGGTGTCGTTCAGGATAGTAGTTGTGTCTGACTTAGTAGCCGGAGTAATACCCGCAACTGCCGCTCTCGACCACTGATATTTTACACCCGGAGTGTTGCTGGTAGCAGTATACACAAACGGTGCGCCGCTACATACGCTCTTGCTCAACGCTGAAGAAAGCGTTGGCGTTGGATGAACCAATACAGAAACAGTTTGCGTGTTTACGCAGCTATTAGCAGTAAGGGTGTACACATAGTTCACGGTCACATTCACGTTTGTAGTGTTTATCATCTGCTCGTTAGGGTTGCCAGTGCCTGTACCCGGTGTGAGCAGGATACCAAACACATACGGACGATCCCAAGCGAAGCTTGTACCTGTAGTGCCGCTTGTAGGAGGATAGTTGAAGATAGCGCTATCGCAAAGAGCTGCTGGCGATAGTGAGCTGGTAAGTGTTGGCTTAGGATTAACTGTTACAGTTATGCGCTCAATGTTAGTACAACCGTTGATTGAAAGCGTATCCAGATAAACAACGTCAATAGGATTAACTGTTGTGTTATGGAGGTATTCACTAATTGAATCTACGCCGCTTGCAGCAGCATTGGCAATACCGGTAATCGCTGCGCGGCTCCATGTAGAGGTAGCGCCTATTGAAGATGAAACTGGTACATAATGGAACAATGCGCTATCGCACACAGCAGGAGGCGTAGTGGTTGTAGCCAATCTTGGTTTCGGATTTACCGTTACGGTTACATCCTGTTCGTGGCTGCAAGAGTGTGCAGTCAGTGTGTAATGATAAGTAACAGCTATTGGCGCATTAGTAATGTTTACCAATGTATCGCTTACTGTATCTATGCCGGAACCAGCAGGGTTGGTAATACCTGTTACCGCAGCGCGCGTCCAGCTATAGGTTGTGCCTGTAGTGCCGCTTGTAGGTACGTAGAAGAAACGAACGCTATCGCATACCGACGCAGGAGTTGTGGTGCTGCTCAACATTGGCGTAGGGTTAACTGTTGCTACTACTGTCTGAGAATTCAAGCAACCATTAGCATACAGTGTGTACACATAGTTTACATGCACTTGGCTGTCGGTAGTATTGTTCAATGTGTCTGAAACAATACCGGTACCTACTCTTGAACGGTTAGAAATTCCAGAAATTGAATCGCGTACCCATGAGAAAATAGTACCTGTAGTACCGCTCAATGGTTCGTAAGTAAATGGAGTGTTGTTGCAGAAAGGTATTGGCGCTACTGAACTAAGTTCTGGAGTAGGCTCTACTGTTACATGTACATACTCTACATTGGTACAACCGTTTGCGGTAAGGGTATCAACATAAGTAACCACAATTGGAGCGGCTGTAGTGTTGTCCAGATTTTCGCGGATAGTATCAACGCCTGCGCCTGCTGGATTAGCTATTCCAGAAACTGCATCTCTGTTCCAGCTATAAGTAACGCCTGTTGTAGCGCTGGTAAGTATGTATGTAAACAATGAATTGTCGCAAACAGAATCAGGAGTCAACGTACTGCTCAAACGTGGAGTTGGTTTTACCACTATACGGAAGCTGTCTACCGGACCTGCACACAGACCGCTTGTAGGAGTAACCTTGATTATTGCAGTATTGTTGAATGCAGTAGCATTAAGACCAGCAAAGCTGTGAATGGTATCGCCAGCTCCTGATGCGCCCAAACCTACAGTAGGATTGTCGTTAACCCATGTGTATGTACTTGGCATAGTAGCAGTAAATACAACTTCGTCTGTCATCTGACCTTCGCAATGAGCCTGATTAGCAACTGTTGTCAATACTGGTGTTGGTAATACTGTAATTGTAAATGTCTGAGAAGCGCCTACGCATGTAGCAAACTCAGGAGTAACGGTTACTACGCCGCTAATGGCAGTTGTACCGCTGTTGGTTGCTGTAAAGGCAGCTATGTTGCCCGTACCGCTTGTAGCCAAACCTATTGATGAATTATCATTGGTCCAGGTGTAGTTCGTACCAGATACTGCGCCGGTAAAATCGATAGCTGCAGTCATTGAATTGTTACAAACTGACTGGTCGCCGGGGTTAGCAACATCTGGTATCGGATTAACGGTAACAGAGAAAGTCTGCACCGTACCGTCGCAACCATTTGCATGAGGCGTTACCATTACTGTAGCCACCTGAGGAATTGCGGTAGTATTAGTACCTGTAAACGAAAGAATATCAGTAGTTCCGCTATTAGCCAGACCTATAGAAGTATTATCGTTTGTCCATGAATAGGTAACTGTGCCCGGAGTACCGGTAAATAGAATGTCGGTGGTAGAAGAACCATGACAAACGGCTTGTGAACCGGGATTAGCTACTGTTGGTGTTGGATTAACAGTAACATCTATTACTGAAGTGTCAACGCCGCCAATACCATTGTTAGCTACAATAGTAAACTGATCTGCGCCTACATAACCTGTTGTTGGCGTATATGTAAAACCTGATGGGGTAACAGAAATGCCGTCGGTTGTTTCAGTGCCGCCTACGCTTATAGATCCATGAGATGGCGCTGATGATACAGTCCATGTCATTGTAGCGCCTACGCTCGCGTCGTTAACTGTAAGGAAAGAGCTGAAATCGCTTGTCAGATCCTGACAAACTGATATGCTCTGTGATGTTCCGTTGTTGAATACCGGGCGAGAAAAAGAGAAACCATTTAAAATACCGCCAGCGCCGCCGGCGCTAAAAATTTCAACTGAGTTAATTCCAGTTCCAGTCTGTATTCTTAGAGTTGCCGAAGAAGACCCTAATACCGAAGCTACCAGATTTCCGCCCAATGCCTCAGCAGTATATGACGAAGAAAAACATGCAGTAGGGAGTGGTTCAATATTAGCTGAAGTAATAGCATATGGAACGCCGTTAATGTTGATCGTAACATCATCACCTGCATCCAAAACATCTACTGAAACAACGATAGACGAAACAGGATGAGAAAATGTGTAAATATAGCTTCCAGAAGCTCCAGCTCCAGTCCAGTACGGCACTGCAGGCCCCGTACAGATAAAGCTATTAACAGATCCGGTTGATGTAACCGTAACATCTACGTCCCCTAATGTTTCAGTGCCGCTTAACGTAGTTACATTGTAATACATTTGGGCCATTGCCGGCATGGAAAACAGCATTACGCCAACGACAAAAAGCATCCGGAACAGCCGGGACATGCTAATTTTAGGGGTGGTCTTGGTTGGTGGTTGGTAGAATTTCTTTTCTCGCATATAATTTCGTTTATTAAAATATGCGCGAAATTAAGACAATTCATGCCAAAAACCCTGATTAAGGTTTGGTTTTTTAACAAAATAATATACTAAATTTTCTATAAAAGAAAATCACACAATGATTTCTTTGCCGTTTAGGTACGGAACTACAGGGTGCCGATCGGGCGTAGTGCAGTAGATCATATCCTTTTCAAGACCAAAACCAGACAACCTATTGTAGTGCGAACTGTCTTTCAAAAACTCAATATAATCTGCCCCGCCGCTACTACGATACAAATGTCTGGCCGAACGGGCGCTATCGCAATTTATAGAAAAGTCGCCTTGCAAACGCTCCGCTACGGCGCCTGCAAATAGCGAATCTTCCAGATTATACCTGTCTTTCCACGATGAACAACCAAGCAAAACAGATTGCTTCTGTGAGCGCAAATATTCAGATAATGCCGTGAGGTTGAGAAATGACCCTATAAGTATCTGAGCGGCGCCATCCACCATATGCAACAATCTTGTGCCATTTGTAGTGGTTAGTACAAGCGTTTTGTCCTTGATAAATTCTGTAGGATATTCCAGTGGCGAATTGCCATATTGCAGTCCGGGCGCGACCTTACCATCGCGCTCGCCCGCTGTTATGCTATTGGGCAACGTTGCTCCATAAGCTATACATTCTTCTACAGAGGCCACCGGAATCACACATTTTGCCCCGTTATGCAACGCCGCAGTAATTGTAGAAGTGGCCCGGAATATGTCTATTATCACCACTATTTTATCGCGAGTATCATATAGATGCAATAAAGCGGGAGAATAACATACTTCCAGACTTGGCTTCACTTCTTGATTCATGTGGGTAATTTAGCGCGCAATATAATAACCTTAGGCCTCAATACAAATTTTAAGCTTCCATTAAGGTATAAACAAGGTCTATCTTGCCCAATAATTATTGCTTTACTTACTTTTCATAGCCGCATAAAAGTTCTGCCCTTCCTGACTTAATGTAAATCCAAGCGACATTGCTTTTTCTATATCGGCAACTGCGAGTGGCTTATTGCCCCGCTGCGCATGACAAAAAGCTCTTGCAAAGAATGCCTCTCCGTTGTTCGGATTGATCGAAATTGCTTTCTCAAAATCCTTGGTCGCTTCATCGCATTTACGCAAGCGCTGGTATAGGCGGCCTCTGTTAAGGTAGGGCGCATACATATCCGGATTCTGACTAACAGCTATACCATATTGCTGAAGCGCCGCCTCCGGCTGACGAGTCATGTCCAGAAAGTTGCCATAATTACTGTGCGCCTCCGGAAAATAGGGTTTCTGCTCGAGCGCTGTCTTAAAACAGAATGCTGCCGAGTCCGCATTGCGCGTAATAGCATATATTATTGCCAATCCAAGGTAGGCATTGGGCCCCTCGTCAAAACTTTTCAGCGTTAGCGCTTTGTAATAATGGCGTTTGGCTTCTGCAAATTTTCCAGCGCTTCGCTCCAGCTCGCCAAGCGATATATATGGATTCACAAACGTGGGCTGTAGTTCAATTGCCCGGTTGAGCAAATAAAACGCAGAATCGTAATACAACCTTTTCTCCGCCTGATTTACCGACTCATTAAATTTATTGAAGTAGTTAAATCCAAGATTGTTGTACGCATTGGGCGCCCTCACCGGCTCTTTTTCTATTTCATCGCGCCAAAGGCTCATAGCATCATACCATATGCTTGCCCGCTGATTACTTAAAACGCCCATTACCAGAATATATGCCGCCGTACCCACTAGCGCAATGGTCTTATACTTTTGGTATGCAGCATCTTCTACAAGCGTTGCTATACCGCAACCAGCCATAATAAACAAACCGAGATATGGGATATACGAATACCTGTCGGCCACTATGGCGCCGCCCACGGGTATAAACTGCAACAGCAACACAATATTTACCAAAAAGAATAACGACCCAAATAATACAACCTTGTTTTTCCTGCCAAACCGCCATATTAAAAACAGCAATCCCACTAATACCAGCGGATACAGGTAGTAATACCAATGTATACCCGAAACCGTCTTTTCAGGGTAGGGATAAAAATTGCTTAATCCCATTGGTAGAACGGCTTTCCATAAATAAGTAACCAATGCATATCCGCCCAAACCAATCCGCTCCACATGATTAAAGTCCACATTCATTGTATCGAGCGAACCAAACGCCTGCTGATCTTTTACCGATTTGATACCAAATGCTATGGAAGCTGCAAAGAAGGGTATTTTGTCTAATAGCGCATTAATATTTATGCGCATCTTTTTAGCAAGGGCTTCATCTGGAGCGGCGGCAATGTTTGACGTACCTAACAAACGTCCTTCAAATAAATCTATGAGCAACAGCGTGACCGGAAGCACAACTGCCACTGGCTTTGCCAGCAAACTACACACAAACAAAACGAATACAGAAAGATAAAGGCCGATGGGTTTCCTGGTTTCCAGCGCTCGTACATAGTAGGTATACGCTATGCATGCTGCCATATAAAAAGCGCCATACACAACGTCTTTACGACCGGCAACCCACGCTACCGACTCTACGTGCATCGGGTGCAACCCAAACAAAATGGCAGCTACCGCCGCTGCTACCGGACGTTTAGTAAGCAACTGCACAAACCAATACACAAGCCCTGTAACCAGCACATGAAACAAAAGACTATCGAGGTGATACAACCAAGGTTCCAGATTCACAAAACTATACTCAATCGCATAAGTCAAAATTGTTAGCGGATGATAGTTACCCATTATTGAGGTAGAAAATATTGCGCTCAATCCCTCACCCGACAGACTTTTTATTACCTGATTGTCCTTAATATACCCTGGATCGTCCCAATTGGTAAACTGATTATTGATGCACACCATCAGGAACAAGAAGGTGATAAGACAAATGGCGCCTGCAAGCAGGATTTGTCCTTTGGCGGTAGCGTAAAACGGCATCCCCTGCCCTGCGCCATTCTTCTTACCGGCTGCCGGATAGGCATTTTTATCACTCGGTCGCGCTGCCTTATCTGCTTCGGCCGCTACCTCTTTTATCTTCTTCTTTGCCATAGAGCATAAATATAGTCAACGATTGCAAAATAGTCTCGCAATCCACATTACGGTTTAGCGCTCCTCCATACCGCTCTTTACAAAACCTTTAGCGGCCATAAAGTTGCACAACTTTCAATCCAATTTACTTTTACTAAAATAGCCACCGGTTACCCGATGGCTATTTATATTGTCCGATGTGTATTACCTATTGTTTTATCAACTTCTGCACCAGCAGCGAATGCCCCGATTCGTCGTACAGCGTAATCATGTATAGCCCATTAGCCAGATTACCGATGTCTATACGTTTAGCATCGTCTTGCTCCAGAAGTATCTTTCCTTCTACGCCAGTTACCACTGCTTTAACCTTTACAGGAGCTTCTATATTCACAATACCAGTGCTTGGGTTAGGATACACTTTAAGGTCGCTCGCGCTTACCTGCTTCACGCCTACTTCATGTATCACTATCACATCAAAGTGAATTTTGTTCGATGGTCCTTTACATCCATTGGTATCCGTAACCACTACCCAGTAATACTGGGTATATAGCGCAGCGCAGCTTGGCGAAGTGGCGCCCGGTATCAATCCCTGAATACTGTCGTACCACTGATAACCGGGATATCCCAGATCAGTATAGAAAGTATTTGTTACCCAATCGTAAGTGATTGAAGGGTTTGGCCCCGGATAAATCTGTATATTTTTAGATGTTGCACAACCGGTAGGAAGCGTATAGTTGATAACCGCTGTTCCTCCCTGAATACTTGTAAGTACGCCATTTCTGTCAATCGTACCCAACGATGGAGTTGTTGTGCTCCACAATCCACCGGGCGATGCATCGGTCAAGGTATCCAATATACCCGGGCAAATTACAGAATCGCCCTGTATGCGTTCCGGCAACGGATTCACTGTAACTAATGCGCTCACCACACAACCGGGCTTAATGGTATAATTGATATGGGTAGTATCAGGATATACGCCTGTTACCACGCCTACATTCAGCAACACAGTTGCAACAGCAGGATTGCTTGAACTCCAGGTTCCGCCGCCCAATGAATTACTCAGCGTTATTGTTTGTCCAGGACAAACCTGACGTGTACCGGTTATTGCCGGTGGCAAATCAATAATTCTTATAGAGCGAGCCACGTTACAACCCGTTGGTAGTATATAAGAAATAGTGGTAAAGCCCGGATTTACACCATATACTAAACCACTGTCTATTGAAATGGTAGCTACTGACAGATTGGTGCTCGACCATGTTCCGCCTCCAACGATGTTAGTTAGGTATCCTGTAGACCCAATACATACGCTGTCTCGCCCTGCAATCGGCGCTATCGGGTTTACGGTCAGTGTCCATAGAGCAGCGCAACCGCTACCCAATGTATATACTACATCTACAACGCCCATAGAAACACCGGTTGCAATACCTGTGCTGCCAATTGTTGCCAGCGAAGCGTCGCTTGTGCTCCATGTTCCGCCGGGTACGCTTGCAGTAAGCGGCGTTGTACTTCCTACGCACACTTTATGCGCTCCAGATATTCCAGCTACATTTACTACGGTTGTAGTATAGCAACCGGTTGGCATTGTATAGCTTATTGTTGTGGTGCCTACAGTAAGTCCTGTCAGCATACCGCTGGTAGAACCTATGGTAGCAACAGCCGTATTCGTGCTTCTCCATGTACCGCCCGCTGTCAACGAACTCAGCACACTTGTGCTTCCTGTACAGATATTTGTGTTGCCTGTTATAGGCGCCGGCGTTGGGTTCACTACAAGGAATGACGTTGCTATAGCCGTACCGCAACTTCTAACCACAGAATAAGAAATGATAGTAGCTCCGGGCGCAATGGCAGTTACAATACCTGTTGTCGATCCTATAGTTGCTACACCGGGTACGCTGCTGGTCCATACGCCGCCTGCCGAACCGGTAGGATTGGTATAAGTACCTGTAGCGCCCTGACAAAGATTTGTTGGGCCTACTACCGCGCCAGCCACTGGAGTTACGCAGGTTACTGTTATGGTAACCTCGCCGTTGCCTGTTGAGTTACAGCCTCTTGTATGGGTTACGCCGCTCGCAAGCGTAGCGCTTGTAAAAGACGAGCCGCCGCCGCCGCCGCCCCAGCTTCCGCCGCCGCCGCCATAATATCCGCCGCCGCCGCCGCCGCCGCCAGAGGGCACGCCAGCTGCGCCGCCAATACCCAATGCGCCGGCAGTACCAGTACCCCAACCGGGATAAGAACCCGGAGCGCCGCCTGTAGTTGGGCCGCCGCCAAACGCGCCGCCGCTACCGCCGGGTGTGGCGTTGCCATAGCCTTCTTCACCTGTTAGGGTGCCTCCGTCGCCGCCGCGTTCAAAATCAACTCTTGTATAATAGTTCCCTCCGGCTCCGCCGCCGCCTGCCGCTACTACCACGCGGTTAGCAAGACCATAGGGTGGTATCTGAATATCAGAAGCTCCACCGCCGCCGCCGCCGGCATACGGTCCGTAGCCTACAGCGCCTGCGCCGCCGCCATTATAGCCTGCAGTACCGGCAATAGCAATACAGCCGGGCTGAGATGCATCGCCGCCCTTACCGCCTACGCGCACTTGCAATACCTGCCCGCCTACTACGCTTAGCGTACAAACTACGCAAGCTCCATAACCAGGTCTGTCTGGCAGTGTGCTGGAGCAAATCGTAGAGTATTCGGTTGCATTCAGACCGCCCATAGCACCTTTTGCGCTGACAACAACGCTGGTGATACCTGCTGGCACCGTCCAGTTTTGCACAGCTCCGGTATAGCTGAAAGTATAGGTTGTTTGTCCATAAACGGTACTCCCGAATGCGAGTATTATAGCTGCAATCAGCGTTAGGTGAGTATAGATCTTTTTCATGCTACTAATGGTTTTAAACTAAAAAAAACCCTATAAAAAGGGCAGTTAAGGATATTATGCACTAAAATAAAACTAATAAATCACCTATCCAAATAAAAGAGCATAACCTTTTATGAGTTATGCTCTTTTAGTGGAAAAAATCTATTGTTTTATCAGCTTCTGCACCAGTAAGTTGTGCCCCGTATCGTCGTAGAGTGTTATCATATACAATCCGTTTGCAAGATTGCCGATGTCTATTCGCTTAGCATCATCTTGCTCCAGTAGTATCTTACCTTCTACTCCTGTTATCACAGCTTTCACTTTCACAGGAGCTTCAATGTTTACTATACCTGTACTTGGATTAGGATAAACTTTCAAATCGCTTGCAGTCACTTGCTTCACACCCACTTCGTGTATCACTATCACATCAAAGTGTATTCTGTTCGATGGGCCTTTACAACCATTCGTATCCGTAACCACTACCCAGTAGTATTGTGTGTACAGCGCTGCACAACTTGGAGAAGTAGCGCCAGGAATCAATCCCTGAATGCTGTCGTACCACTGATATCCGGGATAACCCAAGTCTGTGTAGAATGTATTAGTTACCCAATCGTAAGTGATTGAAGGATTTGGTCCAGGATATATCTGAATGTTCTTAGAAGTTGCACAGCCGGTTGGCAATGTGTAATTGATCACCGCTGTTCCGCCTTGAATGCTGGTTAGTACGCCATTTCTGTCTATAGTGCCCAACGTTGGTGTGCTCGTACTCCATATACCGCCCGGTGAAGCGTTGGTAAGGCTGTCTAAAATACCGGGGCATATTACTGAGTCGCCCTGTATTCTCTCCGGCAATGGATTTACAGTAACGAGTGCGCTAACCACGCATCCGGGTTTAATAGTATAGTTGATGTGTGTTGTATCCGGATAAATGCCGGTTACCACGCCAACATTTGGCAATACAGTAGCTACCGATGGGTTGCTCGAACTCCATGTACCTCCGCCTAATGTGTTACCCAGCGTAATCGTCTGTCCGGGACAAACCTGACGTGTTCCGGTTATTCCCGGAGGCAAGTCGATAATTCTGATTGAACGTCCTACGTTGCAACCTGTCGGCAAAATGTAGGATATTGTTGTAAAACCTGGATTAACGCCATATACCAAGCCGCTATCAATAGATATAGTTGCTACTGAAAGATTTGTGCTCGACCATGTACCGCCGCCAACAATGTTTGTCAAATATCCGGTAGAACCGATACACACGCTGTCGCGACCTGCTATCGGCGCTATTGGGTTAACCGTCATTGTCCATAAGGCCGCACAACCGCTACCCAATGTATATATGATATCTACAACGCCCATTGAAAGACCTGTAACCACGCCTGTAGATCCTACAGCTGCCAAAGTAGCATCGCTGCTGCTCCATGTGCCGCCGGGTATGCTGGCAGACAATGGCGTTGTACTACCAACGCATACTTTGTGTGCGCCCATAATACCAGCCACATTTACCACTGTAGTAGTATAGCAACCGGTAGGCATTGTATAAGATATTGT